>JBOGVC010000077.1:0-8537 GCA_050695275.1 Actinomycetota bacterium
TCGACGAACTCACCGAGGGAACCGGTCGTGAACCGGACGAGATCCGCGAGCTCGTCGCCGCTGATCGATCGGAACCGCCGCCACGCGCGGCTCCCCTCACGCACCTTGGCCCACCCACGCGCGTAGAGGTTGGGCGGCTCTTCGAGGAAGAAGGGCTGCAGGTAGCGAGCGAGCGCATGGAGCCTGCGATGGACCCGGTCGAACGACTCCGCATCGCGCGCGGAGATGCTGGAAGCGAACTCCCCCACCGCCCGGTCGTGATCGGTCCACCAGGGGACGACCGTTCCGTCCTCGAAAACAGCCTGCAGCCCCGGCTCGCACGGGACCATCCGCAGCCCGTGGTGCTCGAGGCGGAGATCGCGGATCACCTCCGGACGGAGCATCGACGCGATGTACGACGTCGTGGAGGCCCGGCAGCCCGGCGCGATCTCCTCGGTGACGCACGCGCCGCCGACGAGCTCTCGCCGTTCCAGGATGACGGTCCGGAGACCCGCGCGGGCGAGGTAGAACGCGGCGGTCAGTCCGTTGTGCCCGCCGCCGATCACGATCGCGTCGTAGCCTGCCACACACCCTCCCGAGGTTCGGCGTGCGCCTCACCGCCCGAACCGTGCAGCGGACTCTACGGAGCGAGCCCGGTGCGCGCAGCCGGTCCGCTGACCCGGGTCCACGTCACCGCGGGATCCATCGGGGCTCGGGCCGCCGTAGGCTTCCTCACGTGCCGCTCTGTCCTTCGTGTTCCGCCGACAATCCCGAGCACGCTCGGTTCTGCCTGGCCTGCGGGCACGCGATCGACGCGAACGAGCCGACGGAGTCCCGCCGCCAGGTCACGATCCTGTTCACGGACCTGGCGGGGTCGACCGATCTGACGCACCGGCTCGACCCCGAGTCCCTCCACCGGGTGATGAGCGGCTACTTCGACGCAGCACGAACCGCGGTCGGCCGGCACGGTGGACACATCGAGAAGTTCATCGGCGACGCCGTCATGGCCGTCTTCGGGTTCCCACGCGCGAACGAGGACGACGCCCTGCGCGCGGTCCGCGCGGCATGGGATCTCCGGCAGCTGATCCACGACGCGAACGAGGGCCTCCGTCCCCGATGGGGCGTGGAGCTCGCGATCCGCACGGGGATCGCCACGGGCAACGTCGTGGCGAGCGACCGGAGCACCGGCGAGCCGTTCGTGATCGGCACGTCGGTGAACCTCGCGGCGCGGCTCGAGCAACACGCCGGGACCCACGAGATCCTCCTCGACGGCATCACCAGGCGGATCGCCCGCAACGCCATCGAGACCGAGGAGGTGATGCTCGACGAGCTCCGGGGCTTCGACGGCCCCGTGAAGGCCCATCGCCTCCTCAAGGTTCTCGAGACAGGCGAGGGGCTCCCCCGGCCCGAGCCACCGTTCGTCAACCGCACCACCGAGCTCCGCCTCCTGCACGAGACGTACGAGAGTCACGTCGCCTCGGCACGGTGCCGAACGCTGACGCTCATGGGCAGCGCGGGCTTGGGGAAGTCTCGTCTGGTCGCCGAGTTCCTCCGACAACATCCGCAAGCGGTCGTGCTCCGAAGCCGCTGCCCCGCCTACGGGGAGGGCAGCGCGCTCCAACCGCTGCGGGACGTGGTGGGACAAGCCGTCGGGTCCACGCCCGATGACGACCCGCTCCGGACCGTCGAGAAGATCCGCGACCTGCTGGTCGAGCACCCGGAGAGATCCCTCGCCGCAGACGGCATCGCTCGGGCGCTCGGGCTCGCGCCGGGGACGACGACCCAAGAGGAGACCGTCTGGTCGATCCGGACCTGCCTCGAGGCGCTCGCGCGCCGCGGGCCGCTCGTGCTCGCGTTCGACGACGTGCACTGGGCGGCGCCCGCGCTCCTCGACGTGCTCGAGCATCTGGCCGAATGGGCGCGGGAGGCACCCATCCTGTTGTTGTGCATGGCACGCCCGGATCTCCTCGACCTGCTCCCCACGTGGGGACGAACCCCGGGCGCAGTGACGCTCCAGCTGGAACCGCTCGGGGCGGCGCCCAGCCGGGAGCTCGCCCGCCACCTCCTCGCGTCCACCGCGGCACCGGTCCTCGAGGACACGATCGCCGACGTCGCGGACGGCAACCCGTTCTTCCTCGAGGAGATCGTCACGATGCTGGAGGAGGAAGGTGCGATCACCCCGGACGCGACCCCGGGTGAACTCTCCAAGATCGCCATCCCGCCCACGATCTCCGCGCTGCTGGCGGCGCGGATCGATCGCCTCGATCCGGCCGCTCGTCAGGTGCTCGAGCGCGCCGCCGTCCTGGGCCTGGCCTTCGTGCGGACCCATCTGGAAGGGCTGCTCGATGGGGAGGACGCGATCGACGTCGACGCCACGCTCCGCCAGCTGGTGCAGCGGGATTTCGTGGTCGCCGATGCGGAGATGCCCGGCGATGCCTATCGGTTCCGGCACGCCCTGACTCGTGAGGCCGCCTACGACGCGATCCCCAAGTCCCTGAGGGTCCGGCTCCACACGGCCGCGGCCGAGCGGCTCGGCCGCGATCCGGAAGGTGAGGCGAGGGACGAGCAGATGGGCTACCACCTGGAACAGGCGCACCACGCGGTCCGGGACCTCAGCGAGGCGGATCCTCGATCAGAGCCGCTGGCCGACCGGGCGGGGACGCACCTGGCCGCAGCCGGTCGCGCCGCGGCCGGGCGTGGCGATGTGCGCGCCGCGGCCGGGCTCCTCGAGCGCGCCGCCGCCCTCCTCCCGGAGGCGCGAGCCGAACGGGCGGGCGTGCTCATGGACCTCCACGAAGCCCTCCTCTTCGCCGGCGAGATCGAGCGGTCCCAAGGTCCCGTTGCCGAGGTTCTCGCATCGCTCGAGCCGGATGACGACAGCGTCGTCGCCGAGCGCGCCCGCCTGCAGCAGACGATGCTCCGGTTCCTCCTCGACCCGGGAGCGACCCCCGCCGGCGTACTCCGCGACGATCTGGAGAGGTCGGTCCGCCGGTTCCAGGATGCCGGCGATGAAGCGAGCCTGGCTGCCGCGCTCGCAGATCTCGCGACGATCCATTGGGTCGAAGGCGACGCTCCGGCGATGCTCGAGGCCGCACAGAGCGCCCTCACCCACGCCCGCGCGAGCGGGAGTCGGCGTGCGGCCGCGGAAGCCGCACCCTTGATCGCCTACGCGCTCCATCGTGGTCGAGTGCCACTCGACGAGGCGCTCGAGCGCCTCGAAGAGACACGCGCGCAGCTCCACGACGATCTCCTGGCCAGGACGCTGCTCCTGCTCGACGAGGCGATGATGCTCGCCGCGGTCGGACGACAGGGCGACGCCAAGCGGGCGACCGCCCGGGCGCGGAAAACCTTCGAGGATCTCGGGCAGCGACGCTGGCTCGAGATCTCGAAGGCCGTCGACGCCGAGATCGCCCGTCGTGACGGCGAGCACGAGCGAGCCGAGGAGCTCCTGCGAACCGTGTACGACTTCTTCCGCAAGCAAGGCGACGAGAACAACGCATTGCAGATCGCCTACGTCCTGGCGGATGTGCTCTGCGATCTCGGCCGGTTCGACGAAGCTGAGCTCCTCGCGACGCTCGTGGCGCGCGAGGGCCCTCCCGACGACATCGAGGTGCAGGTCTCATGGAGGGACGTACGGTCCCGGACGAGCGCCGCGCGGGGGGATCCGGCAGGCGCGGTGACGTTGGCGGAGGAGGCCGTCTCGATCGCGGACACCACGAGCTTCGTCCTGCTCCAAGCCGAGGCCTCGCGCGCGCTCGGGGAGGCACTCCACGGGGCCGGGCGCACCGACGAAGCGGCCGAGGCATTCGGGGTCGCGCTCGAGCGCTACGAGTCGAAACGCGCGGCGGTGCCTGCCGCGGATGTGCGCGAACGAGTCACAGCTCTTCGTCGTTCAGGCCGATAGGGCCGTGGATCTCCTCCGTCCGATCCCCGTCGGCGAACGACGTTGACGTACGGACCACTCCGTCGATGTCGCTCAGCGCCGCCTCGACCCGTTCCTCCACCTCCTCGATCGACGAGCCGGTCATCTGCAGCAAGATGTCGAAGTGGCCGGAGACCACCGACGCTCCCACGAATCCCTGCGGAGCCCGTGACGCGAGCATCGACCGAGCGGCCTTGGCCGTCCCTGGACGCATCTTCACCTGGGTGAGTGCGATCAGGCCGGGAGACTTCCGCTTCGCCCCGAGGATCGAGATCCGGGACTCCGTGTGCCAGGAACATCGGGCACCGGCGTTCCAGATCGGGTCGGCCATGAGGTCCTGCAGGTGGCGGATGTCACGTGCACGCACGTGTGCGAACGCCACGAAGTCGCCGACGAACGTGGACGCGTACATGATCGGTGGTTTCCCGAGGGCTCGGAGAGCCCCCACCACTTCTTCCGGCGTCCTCCCCGGTTCGACCTGATCGATCAACACGAACGCATGGACCCCGGTGTAATCCGCCGGGTGCCCCTCTTCCATCACTTCCGGCACGTGGACCACCCCCACTCTCACCCGCGTGTGTGCTCACTCTGGTGCGGCTGATCCAGATCCGCAAATCGAAAAGCGCCCCCGGTGTTGCTACCCGGGGGCGTTCCTCGCGGATCGCTGGAGATCGGTGCTACTCGCTGAGCCGGTCGCGGACCTCGTCCACGCCTTCACCGACCTTGTCCTTGGCGTCCTCGGCCGCGCCCTTCACGTCGCCGCTCGCCTGATCGAGCTTCCCTTCGCGCTCCAACCGCTCGTTGTCGGTCAGATCGCCGACCGCTTCCTTCACGTGACCCTTTGCCTTGTCCACGTTCTCGCCCATACGGTCCACCTCCTGATCTGGTGCCCGGATACTTCCTCGAAGCTCAGGTACCCGAGGGTGAGGTGGCGGAAACCGGCGGAGCCAGATCGAACCACACGCGGGTCGTGTCACCGAGCTCGACCCCCCAGCGCGTGGAGAGCTGATCGAGGAACCACAGCCCCCATCCACCGTCGTCCGCGCGCGGACGGACCTGCGGCTCGAACCCGGGTCCCGCATCGATCACGTCCACGTGGAGCATCGCCCTCGATCCACGGACACGGACCTCGATGGCGTCGGCGGCACCGAGACCCGCGTGCCGGACGCTGTTCGAGACGACCTCACTCACGAGCAGCGCGGCGTCGTCCACGACCGGATCGTCCAGGGAAACCCGGAGTGCATCGAGGGTACGGCGGGCCTGGGCGGGCGATCGCGCGTCAGGAGGCAGCCGGAATCTCATGTCGAGGAGCACTTCAGCTGCCTACCCAAGACCGTTCGTACTGCAAACGCGGTACACGGGCCCCTCTCTCGAGGTCAACCCGTGGGCGGGGGTGGCGAGGGATCGGGCTGCGGAGGAGGGATCGGCTGTGGTTGCGGATCAGGCTGCGGTTGGGGAACCGGCTGCGGCGGGACGGGTGGTCCCGGTTCCGGCGGCTGCGGAGGCTGTGGCTCGGGCTCCGGCTCGCGGCGAACGTCTCGGATCGGATCGATCGTGTCGGTCATGGGACCACCCTCTCTCTTGGTGTCGGATCTCCGTTCCTTGCGATATCTCTGGGCTCTGTCTCTGACCCCTGGCTGGCGTTCCGTCAGCGACGACGGTCGAGGAGGCGCTCGAGCTGCGCCTTCGACATCTTCGAGCGACCGTCGATCCCACGATCCTTGGCTTCCTCGTACAACTGTCGGTAGGTCCTGCCGCTCGGTCCGGAGTGGGAGCGCAACCCCCCGCGCCGGCCCGAGGACAGATCCGCTACCGAGGTGCGACTCGCCGTCCGAGCTTCGCCGGATCTCGCGCGCTCCTTGTTGACCGTCCGCGCGGCGATCTCCTCCGCCGTGTCCTCCGATCGGCCTCGCTCCCGCAACCCTTCCTTGATGTGCTCGTACTGACGCTCACGCTTCTCGCTCCAGGCTTGCTGCGGCATGGTGCAGACCTCCTTGTTCCTCTTCTCCTCCGACCCGTACCCGGCCGGTGAGGTCCGCACACGTGTACGAGATGCGTTTGGCCGGGAAGGATCTCGGGTATCTCGCCCGCCAGACAACGAGATCAGTGAGGAGGTAGCCGATGCAACTGTCCGTCGAGCTCGACCCGACGTCCGTGCGGACGGAATCACCGCAAGACGGGCCCGCGGTGCCCCGATTCGATGAGGGCCGCGTGTGCGAGGTGGCTGGTTGCCGGACCGTCCTCTCTGTCTACAACGACGGCGAGCGCTGCTGGTCGCATCGACCGATGGAGCGGGTCACACCGCTCAGGAACCACCGCAGGTAGCTCTCGGCTCGTGCCCGGCGAGAGCCTTCGTGGAACGCCGGGCCGCGGTACCCTGCCGCCCTTCGGGGGTTGCCGGAACCCCTACCATGTCGGCCATGGAACATCGGGCGACGTTCGAACTGGCCCCCGAAGCGGCCTCGAAAGCCAGAGCTGTGGTGAGCGCCGAGCTGGGGCCGTCCGTCTCGGCCAAGGTCCTCGAGGACGCCACGCTCCTGGTCAGTGAGCTCGTCACCAACGCCGTCCGCCACGCGCCCCGCGAGGGCTTCCCGAAGATCGAGCTCCGGCTGAAGGTGGATCCGGCACGGGTCCGGGTGGTGGTCTCCGATCCCGGCACGGGGTTCGTCGCGGAACCCAAGCTGCCCACCGCTTCGGAGAGCTCGGGCTGGGGCCTCTACCTGGTGGATCGGCTGGCGGACCGCTGGGGGGTCATCACGAAGGATCGCAGCGAAGTGTGGTTCGAGATCGACGTGGGTGCGTGATCTCGATGGACCCGACCGGACGATGGGCGGAGCGGCGGTCGGTCCGGAAGCCGCGTACGCCCGGACCGCTCGCTCGTTGGATCTGGAACCCACGGTGGATCCCGGGGTTCGTCCTCGCGCAGGTGGGGGTCCTCCTCGTGTTCGCGGAGAAGAGTCCCGGGAGCTTCGAAGGGGTCCCGGGCGGCTTCGGCGCGCTCCTGTCGGTGGCGGCCGCGATCGTCTGCGGTCCGCTCGCGGGAGCGCTCGTCAGCCTGGTCGGCGGCCTCGTGTTCGTGCCGCTCGTCACGGATTTCGAGCGAGGATCCCAGTTCTCCGTCTTCCTCTGGCTCATCGCGTCGATCGGCTCGGGCATCATGGCGGGGAGGCTCCGGCAGGCCAACGATGATCGCACTTCGGCCGTCGCGCGTGAGCGCCTCGCCGGCAACCGGCTCCACCGGCTCCAGGCGGTCACGGAGGTCCTGGCGCGTGCGATGAACCAGGAGGACGTCGCGAACGCGACGGTCACAGCGGCGATCGAGGCGCTCGGAGCGGATGTCGGTGGTCTGACGATCCGCGCCGGCGACGACCCGGAGGTCCTCCGGGTGCTCGTCGGCTCCGCCCTGGACGAGCCCGCCGACACCGGCTGGAAGCGGCACGCGATCGACCGACCGGCGCCCGGTCCCGAGATCGTGCGGACCGGTCGACCGATCTTCATCGAGACCCGAGAGGAGCTCCTCGCTCGATTCCCGATCGTTCGGAAGATCGAACGAGGAGCCGCACGGTTCGGCGGGTTCGCGGGAGTGCCGGTGGCGCTCGGGGAAGAGGTCCTGGGAGCACTCAGCCTCGGCTTCCACCGTGACCACATGGTCCCGCCGGAGGAGCGCGGTCTCCTCCTCTCGATCGCCCACCAGGCGGCGATCGCGCTCCACCGCATCCGGTCGACGGACGACGAGCGACTCGCTCGGGCGACCGCGGAGCACGCGGAGGATCGGCTCCGGAAGCTCCAGGCCGTGAGCGACGCCGCGAATGCGGCGAGTGGCCTCGACGAACTCGTCGAGCGGGTCCTTCCCGTGGTTCGGGACGCGGTGCTCGCCGACGGCACGTCCTTCCTGCTGTTGTCGGACGACGGACGGGACCTCCGGCTCAGGGGACAGGTCGGCGTTACGGAGGAAGCGAGCGAAGTCGTCGTGATCCCACTGGGTGCGGGGGCGTCCGGTCGCATCGCCGCGACCGGCCGGTCGCTCGTCATCGCCGAGATGACGCCCGGAGACGTGATCAGTCCGGCGCTGCGCGGGCGACGCTCCTACGTGGGGGTCCCGGTGCGTGTGGGCCGCCGGGTGGTCGGGGTGCTACATGCCTCGTCCCGCACGCCGGGGGCCTTCCACGACGATGACGCCGATTTCCTCCAGAGCATCGCGGACTCCCTCGCCGCCACGATCGACCGAACCCAGCTGTTCGACCAGCGCGACCGGATGGCCACAGCACTCGAGCGAGCGCTCCTCCCGATGTCCCTGCCGCACGTGCCGGGCTACGAGATCGCCACGATGTACCGACCGTCCCGGTTCGGGGACGAGGTGGGCGGCGACTTCTACGACGTGTTCGGCGAGAGGAAGGTCTGGTACCTCGCGATCGGGGACGTGTGCGGCAAGGGCCCGGAAGCGGCAGCCATCATGGGCATGACCCGGATCGCACTCAGGAGCCTCGCACGGGAGGACGACACGCGGCCGCTTCCGGAGGTGCTCGGGCTCCTCAACGGCTTCCTCCTCGAGAGCGAGCTGATGGGTGATCGCTTCTGCACCGTGTGCGTCGTCCGCCTCACGTTCTCGGACGACGCGACCACCGTGACCACGTGC
>JBOGVC010000078.1:0-8525 GCA_050695275.1 Actinomycetota bacterium
GAATCGAACCGGTGTGCGAGGCTTTGCAGGCCTCTGCCTAACCACTCGGCCACCCCGCCGGACGAGGGGCCAGTCTAGCCGCGGCTCGCGACAGGCTCGCCCCTCGAAGGGTGCAGGCTACCGAAACCCCGGAGATCAGCCTGGCGGGAACATCCGGCCCTCTCGTGGGTGTTCACACAGTGTTCACGCGGCACCGGCCTCAGAAGCTCCCTGGGTCGGTAGCCTCGAAGAGCAAGGGAGCACCGCCCCGCGCTACGGCGCGGTCTCGAGGAAAGGATCGCACGATGCTGTTCTTGATCGGAGCCATCGCACTGGCGCTCGTCGCCCTGGGTACGAGCTGGGGCACGATCGGCACCATCGTGATCCTGATCACCGCTACGGCTTGGCTGACGCTCGCGTTCCGCCCGGTCGAGGCGGGGCCGTTGGTCACGAGCCTGACACGCCGGCGCTTCGAGTAGCACCGAGCGCGCCAGAGCTGAGATCCGAAGAGGGTCGGCCCGTCCGGGCCGGCCCTGTCTTCGTGTTGGGAGCCTTCTTCCGCGGATGCCACATACCAGCGCGTGCGCGATCGGGCGCGGGTGGAACCGCTCGGGCCCTGCGTCGTTGAAAGGCAGGACGGAGACAACCGCGTCTACGAGCTGCTCGGGGTGCTCGGCTAGCGGATGGGGTCGCGGTTGTACGCCCGACGCGCCCATCGGGCGCAGACGACGGTGATGACGACGCACCAGGCGACCGCGAGAGCGGCGCTGTCGCCGATGGGTGTCCCCATCAGCAGTCCCCGCAGGGTCTCGATGATGGGCGTGAACGGCTGGTACTCGGCGAACCAGCGGAGTGCGAGCGGCATCGTGTCCGTGGGGACGAACGCGCTCCCGAGGAACGGCAGGAGCATCAACGGCATGGGGCTGTTGCTCGCCGTCTCGACGCTCTTCGCCGTGAGGCCGAGCGCGACGCAGAGCCATGTCAGCGCCAGGGCGGCCATCGCAAGGATGCCGACCGCCGAGATCCAGCCGAGGGGGCCCGCGGTGGATCGGAAGCCGATCAGGAGGGCGACGCCGATCACGACGGCGACGCTGAGACCCGACTGGATCATGCTGCCGAGCACGTGGCCGGTGAGCACGGAGGGTCGGAAGATCGCCATCGTCCGGAACCGGGCGACGATGCCTTCGTTCATGTCCATGGCGACCGAGATCGCCGTCGCCTGGGCGGCGGTGGAGAGGGTCATGATGATGATCCCGGGAACGACGTAGTCGAGGTAGTCGGCTCGACCTCCCGAAGGGTCCCCGAGCCCCGCCCCCAACGTGGCGCCGAACACGTAGACGAACAGGAGCAGGAAGATGACCGGCATCCCGACGAGCATCAGCGTCAGGCCGAGATACCGCTGCATGTGACGGAGGTTCCTCCGCAGCATCGTCATCGAATCGCTCACGGCATAGGTGAGGGTGCTCATGCGGATCCCCGTTCATCGGCTCGCCCGGTGAGGGCCAGGAAGACGTCGTCGAGGTTCGGCGTGTGCACGGAGAGGGTGTCGACATCGATCGACGCACGGTCGAGCTGGGTCAGCAGGGCTCGCAGCGATCGGACGTCTCCCCCGCCGGGGACCTGCAGGGTGAGGGCATCGTCGTTGCGCGTGGACTCATCGAGGGTCTCGGCAGCCGCTTGGAGCTCCTGCGGATCGGCGAACCGCAGGCGGATGTGACCTCCGGGGACGAGGCGCTTGAGCTCATCGGGGGTGCCCTCGGCGATCACCTTCCCGTGGTCGAGAACGGCGATCCTGTCGGCGAGCTCATCCGCCTCGTCCAGGTTCTGCGTCGTGAGGAAGATCGTGACCCCGGAGTCCACGAGGTCGCGGATGATCAGCCACATCGTGCGGCGGCTCCGCGGGTCGAGGCCGGTGGTGGGCTCGTCGAGGAAGATGATGCGCGGGCCGCCGACCAAGGTCATCGCGAGGTCGAGCCGCCGCCGCATGCCACCCGAGTAGGTGGAGGCGGGCTTCTTGCTGTCCTCGACCAGGTCGAACCGGGCCAGCAGCTCCGCCGCCCGACGCTTGCCCTCCTCCCTTCCCACGTGCCGCAGGTCCGCCATGAGGTGCAGGTTCTCCTCGCCGGTCAGGAGGTGGTCGACCGCGGAGAACTGGCCGGTGACTCCGATCAGGCCGCGCACCTCGTCGGCCTCCGTTCGCGGGTCGAAGCCGCCGACGCGCACGTGTCCGTCGTCGAAGCCGATCAGCGTGGAGAGGATCTGCACGGTGGTGGTCTTGCCGGCGCCGTTGGGTCCGAGCAGCGCGAAGGTCGTTCCCTCGGCCACGTGCACATCGATGCCGTCGAGCACCACCTTCTCGCCGAAGGACTTGCGCACCCCGGTGGCCGCGATCGCGGATGGAGACGTGGTGGTCATGACTCGTCCTTTCCGGTGACGCGCGCGAGTGAGCGACTGATCGTGATGTCTCCGTAGGAGGTGCGGGCGCGGACCTCGACCACGTCCTCACCCGGTCCCGGACGCTCGGCGGCGTCGAGGTCGTTCTGCACGTTCCCGAAGCGCGTGTCGAGATCGAGCCACGCGTGCACGCCGTCCAGGACCCCGACATCGACCGTGCCGAATCCGCTCTCTGCGCGGACGGCACCTCGCGCGACACTCTCGAGGCGCACGTCCCCGAAGGCCGTCTTCGCGACGACGGTCGCCCGGGCCCGATCGATCCAGATCCTGCCGTTGGCAGAGCTCACCCGCAGGTCGCCGGACACATCGCCGATCCGCGTGTCGCCGTTGGAGTTCTTGACCACGGCCGTCCCATCGATGGAGCCGATCTCCACCGCGCCCGTACCCGTCGTCAGCTCGGCACGGCCGGCCGCCCTCTCCACGATGATGTCACCGACACCCGTCTTGAGCTCCACGGGCCCCGCGTCCTCGAGCCGGATGTCCCCAACCCCGGTCTGGAAGCTGCACTCCCCGAGACGACCCCTGCACTCCAGCGACGCGACCCCGGCCGCGCCCCGAACCTGTGAACCGGCAGGGAGGTCGATCTGCACGTCGATCAACTCACCGGCGCGAGAGGTCCACTTCCGCCACCCCTTGGGGGCCTTGATCAGCAACCGTCCGGCGGTGTACTCCACCCGGGTCTGCCCGGCGGCGGCCACGTCGGACTTCCGGCCGGGATCGCTCGGACGCACGGCGACGGTCGTGTCGGTTCGGTCGCTCGCGGCGATCCGGATGGTTCCGACGCCCACCTCCAACGAGACGGAGATGGGTTCGGGGGTATCGAAGGTACGCATCGCTGTCCTTTCCGTTCGTTCAGCGCGCCCAGCCGGTGTAGCGCTGAGCGCTGTACGGGGCGCGTCGTTCGCGCCGACCAGGGGACTCGTGTCGCTCCAGTGCGGTGGCCGTTGCTCGCACGAGCCAGGCGTTGACCGAGAGCCCCTCGCCGCCGGCCGCCTGCTCGACCCGGACCTTCAGGTGCTCCGGCAGGCGGAGGTTGATCCGCGACATCGTGCCCTCGTCGCCATCGGCCGGGGCGGCCCAGTCTCGCGGCAACGTGTCGTCGCCCCCGTCCACGTCCTCGGTGGACGACTCGAGCGGGGGGGTCACCACGAACTCGGGATCGCGCCCACGGAGTCGCAGCTCGACCGACCCCGGCGCGAGCTCGGTGGTGATCTCCTCCGCCGCCGCCGACAAGGCGTCCTGCAGGGCGAGACGGAGCGCGGAATCCAAGGGCGCGAGGAGTCGCTCGGCCAGCGCTCGCGCTTCATCTCCCCCAGCTTCGGCGGCGATCTCGAGCTGGCGCTGGATGCTCTCGACGTACAGGCTGAGATTCATGACGCCATGCTGGCATCACTATGGCATCACGTCAACCCATTCTGGCGCCAACTTGACATCACGCTCTGCTGACGGTGAGGGAGACGGTGCGCCTACCATGCTCGTATGTCGCCCGCGCGGACCGCGCTCCAGACCTTCACCGAGGGCTGGGCCAACCACCAGGCCCTCCTCCTCGCGGCGATCCGTGACCTCACTCCCGAGCAGCTCGGACTACGGACCGCTCCGCACCAGTGGGCCGTCTGGCAGCTCGCCGGTCACGTGGCGGGATCTCGGGCCTACTGGTTCCACGATGTCCTCGGCGAGGGCGATCCCGCCACCCGCGAGATGTTCCGCGTCGCCAGCTCGACCGTCCCCGACCTGCCGCTGGAGGACGCCGGGTGGGAGGACGACGAGGACCACCCCCGCATCGCGGCCGAGATCGTCGAGGCGTTCGACTTGACCTGGACCATGATCGACGACTGCCTCCGTCGATGGACCGCTGACGACCTCGCCGTCGAGTTCTCCCGCGAGCGCCGCTCAGGCACGGAGACGTTCACCCGTCAGTGGGTGATCTGGCACCTCGTCGAGCACGACCTCCACCACGGCGGTGAGATCTCCCAGATCCTCGGAAGCCACGGCGTCGCCGCGCCCAACCTCTGAGGCTCCGATCGCGGTCTCCCTCGGTTCACCGCTGCCCTGCTGCCAGCGCCTCGAAGTTCTCGTAGAGAACGGGAACACCGGCCGCCTCGCGGGCCCGTACGGCGGCGGGGCCGACCCGGTCCCAGGTGCCCGCCACCCACAGCCAGTCGTAGACGAGGTCGCGGTTCAACAGATCGTTCTTCACGAGCGTCGCCACCGTCTCGTTCCAACCGAGGACGAGGCGAACCGACGGGTCGCTGAGCTCGGCTGCATCGGGATCGAAGTCATCGGCGAAGATCTTCCCCGCTGCGTCTGCGAGCCCGTTCATGGCTCCCAACTTGGCAAGCTCGACGACGAGCACGGCATCTTCATGGGTTCCTGCCATGGCTCCTCCTCACTTCCAGGCGGCCGCACGCGCGGTCGCTCACTCGGTTCTACACCCCGCGCCGGCCGGGAGATGTCCTGGATGTGTCCTGGACCGACCGCGACCTAGTCGGGCCGCTCGAGTTCCAGCCCGTACCCGACGCCGTGCACGTTGCGGATGTCGATGGGCGTCCCGCTCGACCGCAGGAGCCCACGCAGCTGATGGACGACCCGGCGGACGTCGTACGGCATGACCATCGCGCTCCCGGGCCATATCCGCCGCGCGAGCTCGGCGGAGCTCACCGGCGCACCCACGTCCCGCGCCAGCGCGAGCATCGCGGCCATCTCCCGCGGAGGCAGATGGACGGCCGAGCCGTTCCAGGCGACCCGGAGATGTGCACCGTCGATCTCCACGTCGCCGAGGCGCACCACGTCCGGCGTCGCCTCCAGCTTCGCCGTCGACGGAGCACCGGGTCCCTCCGTCACGAAGTGATGAGCGGAGACGGAGACGAGGAGCTCCTCCTCGCCGGGCTCCACTTGGGGGCTCCTCCAGTCGTCGCCGGCGAAGCTGATCAGGTCATCGACACCACGCCAATGGGATTCCAGCAGGTACTCGTCCGGCGAGCCCTCCATCGCCACCGCGAGCGTCGCCGAGGTCATCCCAGGGTGCGCCTCGAGGCGCGGGAGGACGTGGTCGTGGAGCCCTCGAAAGAGTTGCTCGTGCGCCCCCTCCCGGATCACGCCCCGGAACAGCCGGATCAGCACGGGAGGCAGGCTATCGGAGGGCACCGACAGGTGTTCCGACCCCGTCACGCCGCTCGTCGGCAGATGCCGACGGCGACACTAGACCGAGGTGACCATCATGATCTCCGGTTGCCCCTGTCCGACGAGGAACCGAAGCCCGATGCGAACGCCCCCTAGGCCGCCTAGGGTCGCCTGATGACGAATGAGGACGGCACAGCAGGGATCGGGAGGAAGGCGTCGGTGACCGTTGAGGCGGCCGCCGAGCTCGCCGACATCGACGAAGCGACGATCAGGCATTGGTCGGAGATCGGGGCGCTCAGGATCGAGAGCCGAGGAGATATGGAGGTGGTTCGCTTGGACAGGGTGCATTGGCTTTCTCAGGCACCGCACCTCGCGACGAGGGTGAGTAGGAACGCGGCGCTGAAGGATCGGCTGGGAGAAGCGACCACCGAGACCCTCGACGTCACCGACCTGCAGGAGCTCGCTCGAGACCGCGAGCCGGGTTCAGCGAAGTAGCTCTGCATGACGAAGGCGGGGGAATGTGCGTTCCCCCGCCTCGTCGAGCTTGATCGTTAGAACGTGTGCGAAACGCCTTCACCGGAGAGCGTCAACCCCGAGAAGTCGACCGACTCGATCACGACCACCTGCCCCTTCGGGCACTGGAGCGTCGAGAGCGGCGACACCGTGAAGGAGACGTTCGTCCGACCGTTGCGAACCGGGAACGTGTCGGTCTGGTTCACGGCGATCGTCTCCTGCTTGTTCGCGGCCTGGGGCCGGTTCCCGCTCTTCGTGAAGCAACGGGAGTTGACCGTCACCGGCCCGGAGAGCGTGAACTCTGCGCCGGCTGCGTTCCCGAGTCCCGCGACGGACGCGGTCACGGTGAGGGTGTTGCCCGAGACGGTCGCCTGAGGCGTGCCGATGAAGTGTGCGTTGGCGGCGAGTGCTGATCCTGCGCTGAGCGCGAAGATCGTGCACGTGAGCGCCAGTACCTTGAGAGCTCGTTTCATTGTCTTCCTCCCCAACTCGATCGTTGCGTCTGTCCCCCGTGTGGGGGATGACCATATGGCCTAGTGCAGTTGCTCTTCATATCATCTCGGTGACTTCGAACGGAACCCCTGATCGCGTGAAGATCTCGTGAAAGAACCAGGGCCGCTGAGACCTCCCGCCTGCCCGGAATCGATGTAGGACAGAGGCCCGATGGCCCAGACGGCTTGACGGTGACAGGGTCAGCGCTATGGCGACGGTCTTCAGCCTCGCATCCTGGAACGTCGAGCATCTCCGCAACGCTGAGGGCTAGAAGGTCAGCTGGTGACCGACTCCGGAGAGCCCAGGAAGCTCGCCGACGAGATCCTTCCCATCACCCAGTGGTCGCCCCTGTGGATCGGGATGTGGGTCCTCGGCTGGCTGTCGGCTCACTTCGACCGTCGGCACGAGCGATCCGACGCCAAGGCGTAGAGAGGAGGGTGAAGGCATGGGCGGAGTCATCTACCAGGTCACGCGGTTCCACAAGGGGTTCCAGGGTCCGGGCCAGACGTCCCTCGACAAGGCTCTCGAGATCCTGGGGAACAAGCTCGAAAGGATCACAGGACCATACGTGTTCCGGGACAAACCCAAGAAGACCCTCGAGTTGAAGGAGGTCCTTGCGGAAGCCAAGAAGCGTGCGCCGAAGCTCAAACTCCGGGAGAGGCTGATCATCTTCGGCCAGGACACGGGACAGCACGCGGTCGCGCTCCGCAGGACGGAGCGGGAGGAGGGGGAATCTCCCCTCGTCACGTTCGTGAAGCAATTCGATGGCATCGCCAAGTACAAGCTCGGCGCATCGGGCCCACCAGGTGAGTGTGACTGCTCAGGAGTGGTCATGAAGGCCGTCCAGACGGTGTTCAACGTGACGCTTCCGCGCACAGCCGACAGTCAAATGAACGACTCCCGGATCTTCAAGTTCCAGGACGAGTCGAGGATCAAGTCCGGTGACTTCGTGTTCCTGAACTACGGGCGACTCGAGGAAGGACATGCCGACCACGTGGAGTTCTACGTGGAGCCCGGCAAGACCATCGGATCGCGAGGGAGCACCGACGGTGTTGGCTTCTACGACTTCGATGACGACGACGCGAGCAGCGTGCTCCGCTACGGCCGGCTGAAGAGCGAGTTCACGCCGAGCTGAACGAGACCGCGCTAGCTGGTCGAATCGACGGACGTGGGGATGTGCCTCATCGCCTGCAGCTCCGCGTCGAGTCGCGCAGCGCGGAGCCGCCTCGTCGTTGCCAGGAGCATCACGAGCAGGGCGATCGCGATGAGCACCAGGCCGCTCCCGATAACGAACGCCGTGGCGACGGTTGACCGCTCGGCCTCGAGTGCCGTCCGGGTCGTTCGGAGCGTCTCGGTGAGCTCGCGACCCCGAACCTCGGCGATCGCCTGGAGACCCAGCGCCGCCGACAGCTCTCGTTCCACCCCGCGAACCTGAGCGGCGGCCTGGCGGCGAAGACGATAGGTGACCTCGTCGATCCTCGATCGGAGGTGGTCCGCCAGCATCAGCAGGCGCCCTTCTGCCAGGGTGGCTCCGATCGCGAAGGACTCGCTCCCCATCAGGTCGTCGATCCAGTAGACGGTGCATGGATCGTTGCAGTACTGGATGTGGTAGAGGCCGGCGGGAAGGTCGGGAACGCGGAACGCAACGCGTGCGAGGAACCCATCGAGGTCCGTCCGAGTGATCATGACCTCGCCCACCGGGATGGCTGCCTTCGGCAACCTGCCGCGATGGATCCAACGGTTCGCCGGAAGGAGGTACGCGACGTACGGGCCGTCTGCGATCGACTCCGCCGCAGTTGCACCACCCCCGAAGGATCCCTGGATGATCGCGACGTCGGCTGGCTCGTACGCCGACCGCCCCGGGGTGCTCCAGCCGCCGCCCGCACTCGCAGGGGACGGGAGCAGCGCCACCCCTCCGAGAGCCGCCGCAGCGACAAGGACGAACCGACGAGCACGCACCGAGCCTC
>JBOGVC010000079.1:0-7490 GCA_050695275.1 Actinomycetota bacterium
CGCGCGGCGTTGTCGATCACGCTGACCCCTTCGGCGGTGACCGCGGCCATCATCAGATTCTCGGTGGCCCCCACGCTCGGATAGTCGAGGGTGATCGACGCGGCCGTGAGACCGTCGGCCGTCGCGACGAGGAACCCGTGCTCCGCGTCGATCCGGGCGCCCATCCGGCGCAGCCCATCGAGATGGAGATCGATCGGCCGGGAGCCGATGTTGTCACCGCCCGGCATCGCCACGCGCGCTTCACCGGTGCGGGCCAAGAGCGGGCCGAGCACGGCGATCGAGGCCCGCATGCGCCGCACCAACTCGTACGGCGCGTCCACGGACGAGAGGTGGGTGGCATCCACCACGACGCCTCCGTCCTCCCACGAGACCCCGGCGCCGAGGTGCTCGAGGACCTCGCCCATCGTGAAGCAGTCCTGGATCCGAGGAACGTTGCGGAGCACGGAACGTCCTGGCGCCAGGAGCGACGCGGCCATCAGCTTCAGAGCCGAGTTCTTGGCGCCCGAGATCCGGACGGAGCCGGCGAGGCGAGCGCCGCCCGTCACGAAAAGACGGTCCATCCGGGCATCGTACCGGTGTCCGCCTGCGAGACGGCCGCTGCTGCGAGGGGTCAGTGGGAGCCGCTCAGGATGAGCCTGGCTTCGGCCCGCGCGATCTCGGTCTTGACCTGCTCGTCGTCGTCACCCTCGGCGGCCGACCGAAGCTCTTCGAGGCGCCTCGCGACGGCGTCGGCGTCGATCTCGGCCTCGAGCTGGGCGTTCGTCGCGAGCACGTCGACCCGCGACGATCCTTCTTCGGTGGACACGTGCAGAAAGCCGCCGTCCACCACGGCCTTCAGCCAGGTGCCGTCCTCCTCCTGGATCTGGAGCGGCCCGATCGCGAGGTGGACGAGGAGCGGGGCATGTCCCGCCAGGATGCCGACGTCGCCGTCGACGCCGTGCGCGATCACCTCGGTGGCCTGCCCCGACCACACCTCCCGCTCCGGTGTGACGACGTGGACCTCGAGCGCCACTACGCGGCCTCGAGGGTCTTCGCCTGCTCGACGGCCTCCTCGATCCCGCCGACGAGGAAGAACGCCTGCTCGGGGAGGTGGTCGTACTCGCCTTCGCAGAGCGCCTTGAACGACGCGATCGTCTCGTCGATCGGTGTGTACTTGCCGGGGAGGCCGGTGAACTGCTCCGCGACGAAGAACGGCTGCGACAGGAACCGCTGGATCTTGCGGGCTCGCGACACGATCACCTTGTCCTCCTCGGACAGCTCATCGATCCCGAGGATCGCGATGATGTCCTGGAGGTCGCGGTACCGCTGGAGGATCTCCTGCACGCGGCGCGCCGTGTCGTAGTGATCTTGCCCGACGTACCGCGCGTCGAGGATCCGCGACGTGGAGTCGAGCGGGTCTACCGCCGGGTAGATGCCGAGCGCCGCGATGTCACGCGAGAGGACCGTCGTGGCGTCGAGGTGCGCGAACGCCGTGTGCGGCGCGGGGTCCGTGATGTCGTCGGCCGGGACGTAGATCGCCTGCAGCGACGTGATCGATCGGCCACCGGCCGACGTGATCCGCTCCTGCAACTCGCCCATCTCGTCGGCCAGGGTCGGCTGGTAGCCGACCGCCGACGGCATCCGACCGAGCAGCGTCGAGACCTCGGAGCCCGCTTGCGTGAACCGGAAGATGTTGTCGATGAACAGCAGCACGTCCTTCCGCTCGACGTCGCGGAAGTACTCGGCCATCGTGAGCGCCGAGAGCGCCACGCGGAGCCGGACGCCCGGCGGCTCGTCCATCTGCCCGAAGACCAGCGCGGTGTTGTTGATCACGCCGGACTCGGTCATCTCGAGGAAGAGGTCGTTGCCTTCGCGGGTCCGCTCCCCCACGCCGGCGAAGACGGACACGCCGCCGTGCTCCTTCGCTTGCCGGCGGATCATCTCCTGGATGATCACGGTCTTGCCGACACCGGCGCCGCCGAACATCCCGATCTTCCCGCCCTGCACGTACGGCTCCAGGAGGTCGATCACTTTGATTCCGGTCTCGAGCATCTGCTTCTTGGGCTCGAGCTCCGAGAACTGCGGCGGCTCCCGGTGGATCGGCCAACGGTCGCTCGCGTGGATCTCGGACGGGTCCGCGTCGAGCGGCTCACCGATCACGTTGTAGACGTGACCGAGCACGCCCTCCCCCACGGGGACGGTGATCGGGGACCCCGTGTTCTTGACGGGGGTCCCGCGTACCAGGCCGTCGGTCGGCTTGAGGGCGATGGTCCGGACGATCGAATCGCCGATGTGCTGGGCGACCTCGCAGGTGATCGTCGTCGACTCCCCCTCCAGGGTCAGGTCGACGGTGAGCGCCGTGTGGACCTCGGGGAGCTCCGACGGTGGGAACTCGACGTCGATCACCGGGCCGATCACCCGTACGACCCGTCCCTCTGGGTGGGCCTTCTGGTTCCTTGGCTCGTTCTTGGGCGTCTCTGGCATCGTCATCCCTCCGAGCCGGCAGCCATCGATTCGGCTCCGCCTACGATCTCCATGATCTCGGTCGTGATCTCGTCCTGGCGCGCCCGGTTCGCTTGCCGCGTCAGGATCTTGACCAGGTCTTCCGCGTTGTCGGTCGCGGCCTTCATCGCCCGGCGCCGGGCGGCGTTCTCGGACGCTGCCGATTCGAGCAGTCCCGCGTAGACCTTCGTCACCACGTACTGCGGGAGCAGGTGATCAAGGATCTCCTCCGGCTCCGGCTCGAACAGGTACTCGGGGTGAACGACCCCGAGGCCCTTCCCGGTGACCTCTTCCGGCGCGATCGGCAGGAACCGCTTCGTCGTCGCGCGGAGCGTGAACGCGGAGCGGAAGTCGGTGTAGGCGGCGTGGAGCTCGTCGATCTCCTCGTCGGCGAAGTCCTTGATCAGGACGCGGCCGACGCGTTCCGCCTCCTCGTACGGCGGGACCTCGCTGAACCCCTGCCAGCTCTTGCGCATCGACACGCCTCGGAACCGGAAGTAGCCGACGCCCTTCTTGCCGATCACGTACAGGACGGGCTCCAGCCCTCGGTTGCGAACGTCGCGGACGACGCCCTCCGCGACCTTCAGCACGTTCGCGTTGTAGGCGCCCGCGAGCCCTCGGTCCGACGTGACGACCAGGATGCCCGCTTTCGAAGGGTTCTCCCGGTCCTCGAGCAAGGGGTGCTGCACCGAGCCCGTCTGCCGCGCGAGATCCTCCATCGCCTTGGTCAGCTGGATCGCGTACGGCCGGGACGACTCCACGCGTTGCTGCGCCTTCACGATCCGCGAGGAGGCGATGAGCTCCATCGCGCGCGTGATCTTCTTCGTCGACTGGACCGAGCGGATCCGTCGGCGGACGATCCGGAGCTGGGCGCCCATCGGCTAGGCGCCCTCCTGGTCTTCGTCGTCCGGCAGAGGCACCTGACC
Organism: Actinomycetota bacterium; assembly: GCA_050695275.1. Lineage (GTDB taxonomy): Bacteria > Actinomycetota > UBA4738 > UBA4738 > HRBIN12 > JAJNBA01. The sequence continues at coordinate 3,408 of JBOGVC010000079.1, forward strand.
CTCGACGTCGTCCTCTTCTGCCAGTGAGGGACCCCCGCGTTCTTCCTCTTCCTCCTCGTCGTCGTCGACCGAGGACATCCGATCCCACCCGATGTCGGGCTTCACCTCGTCGGGCGGCGTGCCCGCGCCGCGACCGGCCTCGCTGCCTGCGGCGGCTTCGCTCGTCTGGAACGATCGCGCGAACGCCTCGACCGACTCCTTCAGCGTCGCCTCTGTCTCGTCGGACATGTCGCCCGTCTCTTTGATCGCGCCGAGGACGTCGGTCCGGGCGTCGAGGTAGGCCGTGAACTCCTCCACGAAGCGCCTCGCGTCCTCGACCGGGAACGGATCGAGGTAGCCGCCGGTGGCCGTCCAGATCATCACGACCTCGCGCTCGACGGGGAGCGGTTCGTACTGGGGCTGCTTCAGGACCTCGACGACCCGTGCGCCACGGGCGAGCTGTTGCTGCGACGCCTTGTCCAGCTCAGAGCCGAACTGGGCGAACGCCTCCAGGGCCCGGAACTGTGCGAGGTCGAGCCGGAGGCGGCCGGCGACCTTCTTCATCGCTTTGGTCTGCGCGCTCCCGCCCACGCGCGAGACCGAGATGCCGATGTTGATCGCGGGACGCACGCCCGCGAAGAACAGGTCCGGCTCGAGGAAGATCTGCCCGTCGGTGATCGAGATGACGTTGGTCGGGATGTAGGCGGAGATGTCGTTGCCCTTCGTCTCGATGATCGGCAGCGCCGTCAGCGACCCGCCGCCGAGCTCGTCCGAGAGCTTCGCGGCGCGCTCGAGCAGCCGGGAGTGCAGGTAGAAGACGTCGCCGGGGAACGCCTCGCGTCCGGGCGGTCGGCGGAGCAGCAGCGACAGCGTGCGATACGCCGTCGCCTGCTTCGACAGGTCGTCGTAGACGATCAGCGCGTGCTCGCCGTTGTACATCCAGTGCGCGCCGAACGCGGCGCCTGAGTACGGGGCGATGTACTGGAACGGAGCCGGGTCCGACGCCGGCGCGTTCACCACGACCGTGTACTCGAGCGCGCCGTTCTCCTCAAGGGTCGCGACGACCTCCGCGACCGTTGAGGACTTCTGTCCGACCGCGACGTAGATGCACTTCACGCGCTTCTTCGGATCCCCGGTCGCCCAGAGCTCCTTCTGCGCGATGATCGCGTCCACCGCGACCGCGGTCTTCCCGGTCTGCCGGTCGCCGATCAGGAGTTCGCGCTGGCCCCGCCCGATCGCGGTCATCGCGTCGATCGCCGTGATCCCGGTGTAGAGCGGCTCCTTCACGGGCTGCCGGTTCACGACGTTGGGCGCCTGGACCTCGAGGATCCGCCGGTCCTGCGACTGGACCGGACCCTTGTCGTCGATCGGCTCTCCGAGCGCGTTCACGACCCGACCGAGGAACCCGTCGCCGACAGGCACGGACAGGATCTGGCCCGTCTGCTTGACCGGATCACCCTCCTGGATGTGCGAGGCATCCCCCAGGACGATGCACCCGATCTCGCCGACATCCAGGTTGAACGCCAGCCCGAGGACGCCGCCGGGGAACTCCAGCAGCTCGTTGGCCATCGCGCCGGGAAGACCCGACACACGGGCGATGCCGTCGCCGGCCTCGATCACGCGGCCGAGCTCGGCCCGTTCGACCGACGGCTTCCAGGTGTCGACGTGCTTGCGGAGGGCGTCCGCGATGTCGTTCGGGTCGAACTTCTCTGGCGGGTCGAACCTCTCTGCGTCCACTGCCATCTGGATCACACGCTCCCTGTGAGGTACTGCTTGGCCTCGGTCAATCGGCTCGCGAGCGAGCCGTCGAACACCTCGTCACCCACCCGGGCCACCACGCCGCCGATCACGGCGGGGTCGACGTCGATCTTCAGCTCCACCGGATGGCCCGTGGCCCGCTCGAGCGCGTCGGCGAGCAACGACTTCTTCGCATCGCTCAGAGGAACTGCGACACGCACCTCCGCGAGCGTCTTCTCCGACCGATGGGCGGCCTCCTTCGCCAGCTCCTCGGCGATCGCCCCGATCCGGCGCGCCTGCCCGGCGTCCACCAGGAATCCGACGAGCGTCGCGGTCGTGGGGTGCGCGCGCTCGCCCAGGAGCTCGTCGACCACCGCCTTCTTGCGCTCGGGCGGGAGTGCCGCGTCCGTGAGCGCCTCGCGCAGGTCCCCGTTGCGTTCGACCGCCTTCGCGAACGCGTAGAGCTCGTCCTGCACACGATCGAGCACACCCTCCGCCTCCGCGACGGACAGGAGGGCTTGGCTGTACCCGCGAACGGTGTCGTCGACCGTCACTCAGTCACCACTCCCGCTGTCGTTGGTCGTTCCCTTGCCGTTGCCGTTCGCAGCCGCGTCGGAGGCGACCTCGTCGATGAACTCGTCGATCAGGCGCTGATGCGTCTTCTCGTCGAGGGACTGCCCGACGACCCGCCCGGCGATCTCCACCGCGATCGATCCGACCTGGGCCCGGAGCTCCTGGAACACGCGATCGCGCTCGGCCCGGATCTCCTCCTGGGCTCGCCCGACGATCGCCTGGGATTCCTCCTCGGCCTTGGCCTGGAGATCGCGGCGGAGCTGGTCCGCCGTGGCCCGAGCTTCCTCGATGATGCGGTTCGCCTCGTCCCGGGCACCGGCGAGCTGCGTCCGGTACTCCTCCTGGAGCTTCTCGGCCTCCCCGCGGGTGGCCTCCGCCTTCTCCATCTCGCCCTGGATCTTCTCGCTCCGCTGCTCGAGCACCTCCTTGAACTTCGGGAGCACCCACTTCCACGTGAAGAAGAACAGAACGGCGAACGCGAGCAGCCCGACGATGAGCTCGCCCACGGCCGGATAGAGGTCCTTGGCCTCGGAGACCTCCTCTCCGTGCTCCTCGGCCTGCGTGAGGATGGACCCGATCAGTGCATGCACGAGCGGTCTCCCCTCCTCAGATGATGAACGAGAACGCGATGCCGAACAGCGCCAGCGCCTCGATCAGACCGATGCCGATGAACATCGTGGTCCGGACCTGGTTCGCGTACTCCGGCTGTCGAGCCATGGCCTCGACCGACTTCCCGATCAAGATCCCGAGCCCGATCCCGGGGCCGATCGCCGCGAGCCCGATGATGAGCCCTTTCCCGATCGTTTCCAGCCCAGAGAAGTCACTGGCGGCTTGTGCGAGCAACCCCAACATGTGATGCCTCCTTGTCTAGTGCTCTTCCGCCAGGACCCCGCCGATGTACGAGGCGGTGAGGATGGCGAAGATGAATGCCTGCAGGATCGCAACGAAGACCTCGAACGCGACGAGCGCCACGGAGATCGGGGCGGTCACCACGAGCCCCAGGTAGCTCAATCCTCCGTTCAGGACGAAGAACTCGGTCCCGAGGAACGCGAGCGCGAGCAGGAAGTGCCCGGCGACGAAGTTCGCAGCGAGACGGATCGTCAGCGTGATCGGGCGGATCACGATGTTGGAGACGAATTCGATGACCAGGAGCAGCGTGTAGCGGAGGATGGCGGGCGCGCTCGGGATGATGCACGTGAACTTCAGGTACCCGAAGAACCCGTGCTTCGCGATCCCCACGGCGTTGTACGTGACCCAGGCGATCACCGCCAGGACGAGCGGGAACGCCACGCGGCTGCTCGCCGAGAAGTTCACCCACGGGGCGACTTCGAACATGTTCATGAAGAAGATGAAGAAGAAGAACGTGACCAGCAGTGGCAGGAACCGGTCCGCGGCCGGGCCGAGCATCGGCAGCGCGATCTGCTCACGGACGAACTCGAGACCCATCTCCATCATGGCCTGCAGCTTGCCCGGCACGGTGCGCGGCTTGCGGAACGCGAACAGGAACAGGAGGACGTAGGCCAAGACCGACGCCACGACGAGGGCGATGATGAAGTTGAAGCAGATCTCGATGCCGAACAGATCGACGCTGAAGTAGCAGTCGAAGACGAAGTCCTTCGTCGACGGTGGGTGGAACTTCGCGGCGAGGACAGCCGCGATCACGAGGTCCGCTCCGGGAAGTACCAGAGGTCGGCCTGCATCCGCCCGCCGAGGAGTCGCATCTCCACCGCGAGGAGCGCGATCGTCGCCGGCACGAACGCGGCCACGAACGCGAGCGGAGAGAACCAGGCGAGT
>JBOGVC010000080.1:0-5497 GCA_050695275.1 Actinomycetota bacterium
CGTGTGGGACGACCTCACCGAGGGCGGAGGCGAGCGCCGCGAGCCGCGCCCCGAGCTCGTCAGTGAACGCGTTCGGGTCCTCGAGCCACCCCGCCGGCACCGGTCCGTCGAGCGCGTCCGCACCACGGCCGGCGATCCCGGCGAGGACGTCGCGCCACCGGGTCACGTGGATGCCCACGGTGAGGTGACCCGAGAGCTCGTCCTGGGCCCGGGCGGCGTGGGGTGTTCCCGCGGGCAGGTAGATCGTGTCCCCGGGCTCCACCTCGACGTCGAGAGGGTCCCGCGGCGTCTCGCCGGGCGCCTCGTGGAGCTCCCAGCGCTTGCGGCCGAACGTCTGCAGGACGAAGACGTCGTGGGCGTCGGTGTGCAGCGCCAGGCCCTGCGCGCCGGCCGGGGTGATGTAGGCGTTGACCTGGCACGGGTGTCCGAGCTCGAGCTCGAGCCCGCGACAGAAGCGCGTGACGGACTCGGACCATCGATGTAGTCCCTGGAGCACGATCGTCGCGCCGTCCTCGAACAGTGAGGCCACCCGCGCTGGATCCACGATCCCGGCCACGGGTCGTGAGCCCGCCCTGCCGGTGCGCGTGTACGCCGACTCGGGGATCCGCTCGCCCGCCTTCACCAGGCGGAAGAACGGCGCCCGGAGCGCGGTCGTCGTGAGGAAGCGATCGACGTCGTCCAGGGAGAGCAGATCCTCGAACCCGGCGGGGGACTCCCCGCCGAGGCGGACCGCCGCCCGCGTCCCCCAGTCGTTCTCGAGGAACGACCGGGGGTCACCCGCGCAGCGCTCGAGCGGCGGGCGCTCCGCCCCGACGCGTTCGAGCGTGCCCTGGCTCACGACGTGCTGTCGGTCCCGTCCGTATCGCCGGTGTCGGTGCCGTCGGCGTCCGTGCCGTCGGTGCCGTCCTGGTCCGCGGCGTCACCGTCCGTCCCGTCGGTCGTGTCGCCGTCCGTCCCGTCCTGATCCATCGTGTCCGGGTCCGTCTCGGCCTTCGGGCCGTCGGTCACCCCGGGCATCACCGTCCGGATGTCCTCGTCGGTGAGCTCCTTCGTCGTCGTGGTCTCATCCATGGCAGACCTCCTCTCCGCCCCGGTATACCCGAACGACGCGAAGGCCGCACATCGGACCGTGCGATTCGGCACCCCTGGCTACACTGCGCCCGGACGAAGGGGAGGGACGTGCGCGGTCCGATGGGCGACGACGTGACGACCGCCGACCACGTGCTCGCCAACCGGGCCTCGTGGGACGCGGACGCCGACGAGTGGGTCGAGCGGGGCAGGATCCTCTGGGCGAGCGAGGAGCCCCGGTGGGGCGTCTGGTACGTCCCGGAGTCCGAGCTGCGGCTGCTCCCCGATGTGCGCGAGCTGGACAGCGTCGAGCTCGGCTGCGGGACGGCCTACGTGTCGTCATGGCTCTCGCGTCGAGGCGCCCGTCCCGTCGGTCTGGACAACTCGAGCCGCCAGCTCGCCACGGCCCAGCGCTTCCAGGACGAGTTCCGGATCCGGTTCCCGCTGGTGCACGGCGACGCCGAGCGGACGCCCTTCCCCGACTCGAGCTTCGACCTCGCGATCTCGGAGTACGGCGCCGCGATCTGGTGCGATCCGTACCGATGGATCCCGGAGGCGGCCAGGATCCTGCGTCCCGGTGGGCAGCTGGTGTTCCTCGGGCATTCCTACCTGGCGATGCTCACCTTCCCGCCCGCGGACCTGCCCGCCACCGAGGAGCTCCAGCGGGATCACTTCGGGATGCACCGGTTCGACTGGCCGGACGCCGGTGGCGCCGTCGAGTTCGCCATCACGCACGGCGACATGATCCGGCTCCTGCGGGACTCCGGGTTCGAGATCGAAGGGCTCGTGGAGGTTCGGGCACCCGAGGGAGCCGAGAACCCGACCGACCCGCTCGCCACGGCCGAGTGGTCCCGACGGTGGCCCATCGAGGAGGGCTGGAAGGCTCGCCTGCGCGGCTGAGCCGCAGGACCCTCAGCCCTCCGGTTCGGCGGCGGCGAGCAGCTTGGCCGCCGTCCGCTCCCACGTCCAGTGGTTCCCGACGAAGGAGCTCACCGCGCGCCGGAGCTCGTCCCGTTCTCCCACGGGCAGCGAGAGCAGCCGGTCGACGCCGTCCACCAACCGGTGCACGGCACCCTGGCCCGGTTCGAACGAGAAGAGTCCGGGTCTGCCGACGTCGTCCTCGAGCGCGGCCGCCACCTCGGCCAATCCGGAGTGCCGGGCCACGATCGGCAGCGCCCCGGCCGCCGCTCCCTCTGCCGCCACCATCCCGAACGCCTCTTGCAGGATCGACGGGACCACCTGCACGTCCATCGCCGCGAGCGCGCCCGGCGCGTACCGGTGGTCGAGCAGCCCGGTGAAGGTCAGGTCCGGCACGCGTCCCGCGGCATCCGGCGTGGTCCCCGCGTCCACGGGGAGGCCGCCGGTGTCGCGGAGCCACGTGATCGCCTCGCGATCGCCTCGCCGCAGGGCGATCGCGAGCGCCGCCAGCCAATCGCGATCGGATCCGAACCCCACGACGAGCGCCGCCGGCTCCTGACGGAGCGCCGGGAGCGCCTCGAGGAAGAGCTCCACGCCCTTCTGCGGGATCAGCTTGCCGAGGTAGCCGACGATCGGTCCCTCCCGATCCGCCAGCCGCCGGATCCGTGCGGCCGCCTCGAGCTCGGGCACGTCTTCCTCGTAACGTTCGAAGAGCGCGTCGATCGCCTCGGCATCCCTCGCGTCGAGGGCTCGCTCGACCTCGGCGTCGAGCGCGACCGGGCGTCCGCGCTGCGTCGTGTCGTCGACGTCGAGGAGGTCCGCCACCTCCGCGAGCGCCTCCCCTCTCGATCGCGGCCGGAACGTCGCCACGTTGACCCCCGGTGGGACCACCCGGACGCGCGACGTGGTCTGCGGCACCAGCTCCGAGCACCGGCGGAGCGCCTCCTTGCTCGGGCCGACCACGGAGCGGGCCGACTCGAGCCCTTCGCGAGCGAGGGTCCGGTACCGGGCCTGGGGCCGGATCGCGTACTCGAGGTCGCTGCCGTGGATCTTCGCGACGTAGGCGCCCGCCCCGAGGGCACGGCGGCCGATCGCGGCACCGGGGATCCCGTGGCCGACGAACGCGACGTCCGGTCGATGGGCGGCGTCGGCGACGCGGAGGGCCTCCACGTTCGCGCGCAGGTAGGCCTCCAGCTCGTCCTCGGACAGATCGACGAACGGCCGGACGTCGGCGAAGCCCTCGTAGTGGTCGACGACGAAGACCGGGAGGAGGATGCCGATCTCCGGGCGGAGCAGGACACATCGGCCGGGAGCGTCGGAGGCGTCCAGGTTCGGAGCGAGGGTCGAGATCCCGTCGCGGTCCAGCACCCCCCAGGCGTCGATCCACGGGTACCGCTCCGGATGACGCTCCTGGCATACGAGCAGCACGTCGTGTCCCTCCGCCCGCCAGACCTCGACGATCCGCGCTGTCGCGACGTTGGAGCCCGACCCTTCCAGGAGCCATCCGTGCCACACGAGGATCCGCACGTGCGCATGCTAGGGGTGGCATCCGGTTCCCGTGTGCAACCGATGGGGGCCGGTAGGGTGCCTTCCCTCGACGAAGGGAGTCTCCAGATGCGCGCGTTCAACCCGGCCGGTGTTCCCGGCCCATTCGGAAGCTATTCCCACGGGGTGGAGGTCGAGTCCCCGATGCGGCTGGTCTTCGGCGCCGGGCAGACCGGGGTCGACACCGACGGGCGGATCGGGGAGGACATCGAGGAGCAGTCGCGGTTGCTGTGGCGCAACATCGAAGGCGTGCTCGCCGGTGCCGGGATGAAGATCTCGGACATCGCGCAGGTCACCATGCTCCTCGTGCGACGGGAGGACCTCCCGACCGCAAGGGCGATCCGAGAGGAGTACCTCGACGGACACCGCCCGGCGTCGACGCTGCAGTTCGTGGCCGGCCTCGCCCATCCCGACTGGCTGATCGAGGTCGACTTCGTCGCGGCCCGATCCGCGAGTTGATCAAGGGTCCCTTCACGGAGCCGCCGTGGCGTCGCGATCGGCCAGACGTTGGCAGAGGACCCGCATCAGCGCCAGCGCGGTCTCGGGACGCTCCCGCAGCATCGCTTCGAACGGCCGGCGTCCGATCGAGAGCAGGCGCACCGGCCCTTTGGCCGCGAGGGAGGCCATGCGCGTCCCTCCGGTGATCACCGCCATCTCGCCGATCACGTCTCCGGTGGCACGGACGGCCAGCACCTGCTGATGTCCGCCGGGTTCCCGGAGGATCACCATCACGTAGCCGGAGACGATGATGTGCATCTCGTCGCCGGGTTCTCCTTGCTCGGCGATCGTGTCGGCGTCCGCGAAGCTCTGCTCGGACGCAATCGAGGCGATCGGCACCAGATCCTGCGGCGGGAGGTCGGTGAACAGCGGCACGCGCCGGAGGAACAGGATGCGCTCCATCAGCGGTAGCGTGGCGAGGGTCTCGGTCACGGGGGTTCCTCCTCCATCGTTCGTGGCTCCGTCTTCGGCCCCGTCTTCGGCTCCGTCGGGGACGTCGCTGGCTCGGTCGGTCGTCGACACTTCGGCGGCCTCCGCGGAGACGGGTGCCGTCGCCCATGCCGCACACGTGCGGATCCATCCGTCCGGATCATGCAGCAGCCGCTCGCGCCAGTCGGGGTGGCCGCCGGTCCCGCGACCCGACTCCCAGAGTGCCAGCAGCGGACGCATCAGCTCGTGGTCTCCCATCGTCTCGATCACCTCGAGCGCGTTCGCCCGCTGCGCCGGGTCATCTGCGGTGAGGCTTTCGAGCGCGGTCGATATCGCACCTCCACCGCGGAGGAGCGCAGCCGCCCGGATCGCGGTGACGGCATGCCGTTGGGATTCGGTGGACAGGGAGTCTCGGAGCATCGTCAGCCGGGCGTCCGCCTCGCCGTCGATCGAGTCGCGGAGCCGCCGGCTCTCCAGCGCTCGGGAGGCCGAGACCTCCGCGAGGTGCCGGACCACGGCGGCCGAGCGCTCCGGCGCGCGGCGCATCGCCTCGCGGGCGACCTCCAGGACCTCGCCGCCGCCGGCGACGATGGCGAGGAGCTCATCCACGCCTGCGATCGGGTCCCGCGCCGCCAGCGCGCGTGCCGCCTCCGCTCGCACCGACCCGGCCGGGTCCGTGAGCGCGGCCCGAGCGAGCTCCACGGCCTCCGAGCTCCGGGACGCGGCGAGCCCCTGCTGCGCGGCCGCCCGCGCGTCGGCGTGCGGCGATCTCGTCAACAGGGTGAGCACCGCCTCGGCCTCCGCGTCGCCCTCCGCCCCGCCGGGTCGCGGGGCCGGGGAGCTCCCCCCGCCCGCGTCCTCGAGCAGGATCGCGGCCGCCCGGGCTCGAACGATCCCGTCGGGATCGGACAGCAACGCCCTGGCCCGGGAGCGGTCCGCGCGCAGGGCACCGAGCGCCTCGAGGGCGGCGAGTCGGACCTCGGGGACCGTGTCGTTCAGCCGTTCGGGGATCTCATCGGATGCCGAGAACGCCTGAGCC
>JBOGVC010000081.1:0-12704 GCA_050695275.1 Actinomycetota bacterium
GTCGATGACCGGCGGCCGCGGCGCGTTCTCGATGACGTTCTCCCACTACGAGGAGATGCCGCAGCACCTCGCGCAGAAGGTCATCGACGAGTACCAGCACGCCCGCGAGGAAGCCCACAAGAAGTAGGGAGGCTCCATCGCTCGGGCCTCGGAACCGTCCGGTGAAGAGGCGGCCTCGTGCGATCGACTATCCGTCTCCGGCGACCCGATAGATGTTCCAGTCGAGGATCGAGCACTTCACGCGGGCGAAATACAGTCGGCGGTTGGCGACCGACTCGTCGAGATCGGAGATGTTCGCGTCGATCCCGGGTCGGAAGTCGACGAGCGTCGTGGGCGCGGCTCCGATCTCCTGGCGCCGGATCTTCACGTTCGCGCCGCATCCCTTCCTGCTCTGAACGAACCAGACGGTCCCGTCGTCCCCGACCGCGGACGTGTAGATCAATCGAGCGCCGGATGGAACTTCCGACTTGGTCGCGGTGGAGATCTGGTAGCGCCAGACGCGGCAGTCGGAGGGGCTGCACTCGGTCCACGTCGCCCAGTCCCCGCTCACGGTGCCGGGATACACGGTGCCCTCCGGGGGTGCCGTGTCGACCACGATGGACGTGTGCGACACGAGGTTGAACAGGATCACCCGGGCGATGTAGGTCCTGCTCTCGGGCCCGCGGCCGAACAGCAGGTGCTCCCCGTCCAGGCTCGGCTTCGACTCCGCGACCGGACTGTTGACACCCAGGGGCGGGTTGCTCCGACCTCCCGAATCGACGTCCCAGATCTTGAGGTCCGCGTCTCCATCGCCCAACTGCACGAACACGAGCGCATCGCCGAGCGTGGGGTTCCCCATGTCGAGGGCGGGGTGGTACCCCCGTGACCCGCCTGAGTTCACCCTGATGCGTGCCAGACCCGGAGGCTTCAGGTAGGCATCGAATCTCCTCGGTTGCCCCGCACGGCTCCGGGTGAATGCGAAGTATCCGTCCTCCGCCGTCCCGTCGAACTCGTTCCGACCGGTCGCGAGCACCTCCGTCGGCTTCACGGCGACGGCGACGTCGGCGAGCATGAGCAGAGACGCGAACATCGAGAGAACGACGAACAAGGGACGACGCACGATCCGCACGGGGGAGCCTCCTCGGTCGGGGTGCCCGAGCATGCAACAGCCGCTCGGCCCGACGCAACCCCCCGGCTCAGGGAGGAGCCGCCTCCCCGAGGAAGTCGAGCACGAGCTCCTCGAAGCGGTCGGGCTGCCGCAGGTTCACCACGTGGTCGGCTCCCTCCACCACCACCTTGCGCGATCCCATGATCTCCACGGCGAGGAAGTCGCACACGCGCCGCATATCCGGTGGGTCGTGCTCGGCTTCGAGGATCAGCGTCGGCACATCGATCTCCGCCAGCCGATGGGCCGCGGGAGGATCGAGCTGCTCCGCCCCGCTCTCGTCCATCGTCAGCTCGTGGATGTTGTCGCGCGCGATCTGCTTGATCAGGGCTCCGCGTTCGTCATCCGTCCCGAGCGGCGCCCAGATCTCGAGCAGAAGGTCCTGCGCGCGCTCGAGGTCGCCGGTCTCGAGCGCGGCCTCGATCGGCGCGTCACGCTCCGCCCACCAGTCCTCTTCCTCCTCGGTCGACTCGAAGCCGCCCAGGCCGGTCGCGACGAGCACGACGCTCCACACCCGTTCGGGATGCTCGAGCGCGTAGTCGAGGTCGATGCCGCCGCCCATCGAACATCCGACGATCGCGGTCTGCGTCACCTCCTCCGCATCCAGGAGCGCATGGAGGTCATCGACGTGCGAGTACGAGCCACCGGGCTCGGGGCGACTGGACCGCCCGTAGCCCCGGACGTCGTAGCGCAGGACGCGATAGCCCGAATCCACGAGGGTCGCGAACTCCCGGTCCCACGTGCGCATGTCCCAGAGGCCGGGGTGGATGAGCGTCACCGTGGGACCATCGCCCGCGAGCTCGTAGTTGAGGTGCGCGCCGTCCGGCAGCTCGATCGTCGGCATCGCCCGAGACTAGTCCCGGCCGCTAGGCGGGAACCAGCACGAGCGGGAAGAGGGCGAGCAGCCAGCTCGTGAGCGATCCGATCAGGAGGTACTCGGTGACGACGTCGATCGTCCGCGCGGATGGGCCGGCCGCGCCGGATTCGCCACGCAGGCCGTTCAGCTCCGGGTACCGGAGGAGCCCCTTCGCGCCGATCACGAGGGCCGCCGCGGTCGCCTGCCCGGCGAGCCCGAGGCCGAAGATCAGCACGCGCTCGAGCGGGCCGATCACTCGGCCGCCACGGAGACGTTGTTCGGCGTTCGAGAACCTCGTCCCCATCGCGGTCAGGACCAAGCGGACGATCGCGTTGCTCGTGGCGAAGAGCATCGCGAGGACGCCGGCGACGAACACGACCTGGTCCAGGGACGCGCCGGCCACGAGCGGGAACGGCAGATGGTGGACCCCCCGCGCGAGGACCGGGTCGAGCCCGAAGCTCGAGACGGGTTCGGCACCGAACAGCGACACGGCCACGAAGGCCGCGAAGATGAAGAGCAGCGCCCAGAGCGCTTGCAGCGCGCTCATCCTCGAGGCATCCCGCCGCAGCAGGATCCAGACGGCGGTCGTGACACCCGTCAGGAGCGTGAGGAGGAGCAGCGTCCGCGCGGTGGCCCCGGCCGCGAGGCCGAGGACGATCGGAGCGAGGAAGCCGGTCGCGATGGCGCCGATCGTCCGCGGACCCGCTTTCGGCTCGCCCGAGAGGCCGGCCACGAGGTCCGCGAGCCCGATCGCCACGAGCCAGATCCCGACGGCGATCACGTGACGGCCTCCCGCAGCTCCTCGTGCGCACGACGGATCGCGTAGAGGCCACCCCGGATGGCTCGCTGCGAGAGCGCCGAGGCGCTGACCCCCTCCGCCTGCGCGATCGTGGTCAATGACTCGCCCGCGAGCAGCCCGAGCATCGCCGCCGCATCGCGCGTGTCCATCGCGGCCACCAGCTCGTCGCGGCACTGCAGGAACGCGTTGACCGAGGCCATGCGGAACGACCGCCCATCGTCGGCGTCGACCCACCGGGTCCGGAGCCCCCTCGGCGACTCCTGCCGCTGCGACAGCTCGCGGACGTGGTCCACGGCCTCCCTGGCGGACCACCACGCGGGTCCGTCCTGATCGAAGGGCGCGCGGGACTCCTCGAACCTGACCACGGCTCCCGATCCGATCCCGAACCGCACGTCCACTCCTCCTCGCAACGCCAACCGGAGGACCAGCGTCGCTTCCAGCGCCGACACGAGGTCGGCGAAGAGTCCCTGGAACTCGTCGCCGATCGTCGGGGTCAGCGGCTGCATCGGCGCGAGCCGATCGTTCACGAGCACCAGCGCGTCCGCGACCGAGGCTCGACGTCGTTCGGGGTCCGGGTCTCCTCGCGATCCGACGACGTCACCCAATACCGCGACGACACGCTCCTGCTTTTTCACGATATGAAGGATATGACTTCACAGTGGAGATGTAAAGGTTCTGCCTTCATATTGAGGAGTTGCAGGTATGGGCTTCATCTGGACGAGAATCGTGGTGCGAGCCGCTTCGCCGTGTCCTCGACCAGCTCCGGCAGCACCAGCGTCTGGCCAACGACCGGCATGAAGCTGGTATCCGCGCTCCACCGAGGCACGACGTGCCAGTGCAGGTGGTCGGGAACCCCGGCGCCGGCCACCCGCCCCAGGTTCATCCCGACGTTGAAGCCGTGCGGCGCGTACTCCTCCCTCAGGGCCCTCACGGAGCGCTGGAGGAGCCGCTGGAGCGCCAAGCTTTCGTCGTCGCCGACATCCTCGAGGTCTCCGACGTGCCGAGACGGGATCACCAAGACGTGGCCGGGGCTGTAGGGGTACCTGTTCAGGACGACGTAGGCGAGATCCTCCCGGGCGAGGACCCGTTCGGACTCTTCACCGTCGCCGATCCGGCAGAAGACGCACGGTGCGTCGGGAGGCTCGTCCTTCGCGGCCCGGATGTACTCCATACGCCACGGGCTCCACAGCCGATCCATCTAGAAGGCGCTCTGGTCGAGCGATCGGCTGCTCGCCTCCTCGGCGAGCGTCGCCACGATCCTGTCGAACGGCACGCCCTGGTGCTCCTCCCCCGATCGGTCCCGGACGGTGAACGTCCCCGCGTCCAGATCTCGATCGCCCACCACCACCACGTACGGCGACTTCATCAGCTGGGCCGCGCGGATCTTCTTGCCCACCGTCTCCTTCGTCTCGTCGACGTGCACCCGGAGGCCGGATGCCCGCGCCGTCACGGCGAGCTCCGCGCAGTTGGGAACGTGTCGGTCGGCCACCGGGACCAGGCGGAGCTGCTCCGGCGCGAGCCAGAGCGGGAACGCGCCGCCGTAGTGCTCGATCAGGACGCCGCTGAACCGCTCCAGGGTCCCGAGGATCGCCCGGTGGATCATCACGGGCCGGTGCCGCTGGTTGTCGTCACCCGTGTACTCCATGTCGAAGCGCTCGGGCAGCGCGAAGTCGCACTGGACGGTCGTGAGCTGCCACAAGCGCCCGAGCGCGTCGCGGAAGTGGAAGTCCACCTTGGGTCCGTAGAACGCGCCCTCGCCCTCCGCGACCCGGTACTCGAGACCGCTCTTCTCGAGCGCCAGCGTCAGCGCCTCGGTGGCGCGCTCGGCCGTCTCGGCGTCCACGATCGACTGGGCGATCGGAAGCGTCGAGAGCTCGACCACGGGGTCGGTGAAACCGAACGTACGGTGGATCTCGAGCGTGAGGTCGAAGACCGCGAGGATCTCGTCGATCAGCTGATCGGGTGTGCAGATGATGTGCGAGTCGTCCTGGGTGCCGCCGCGGATCCGGAGCAACCCGTGGAGCGTGCCGGCCTTCTCGTGTCGGTAGATCGTGCCGAGCTCCGACAGTCGCATCGGGAGGTCGCGGTAGCTGCGCACCTGCGACTTGTAGACGAGCACGTGGAACGGGCAGTTCATCGGCTTGACGTAGTAGTCGCCGGTGTCCGCCTCCATCGGGGGATACATGTTCTCCCGGTACTTCTCCAGGTGGCCGCTCGTCTCCCACAGGACGGACCGGGCGATGTGCGGGGTGACGATGAGGTCGTAGTCGCGCTCGACGTGGAGATCCCGGACCCAATCCTCGAGCTGCTTCCGGAAGATGCCGCCACGGGGATGCCAGATCCACAGGCCCGGGCCGAGCTCGTCCGGGCTCGAGAACAGGTCCAGCTCGCGACCGAGACGCCGGTGGTCACGCTTCTCGGCTTCCTCCAACCGACGCAGGTGCGCCTCGAGGTCCTCCTGGGTCGCCCACGCCGTCCCGTAGATCCGGGTGAGCATCGGGTTGGTCTCGAGCCCTCGCCAGTACGCGCCGGCGGTCGAGGTCAGCGTGAACGCCCCGAGGCGGCCGGTCGAGGGGACGTGGGGGCCCTCGCACAGGTCCACCCATCCGTCGTTGCGGTAGAGCGACACGACGTCGCCCGTCGCCACCTCGCCCTCGGCCGAACCGATCGACTCGATGATCTCGCGCTTGAACGGCTGGTCCTCGAGCCGGGCGATCGCCTCCTCGCGCGTGACCTCTTCGCGGAGGAACGGCTGATCGTCCGCCACGATCGCCCGCATCGCGGCCTCGATCGCGGGCAGGTCGCCTTCGCCGATCGCCGTGGGCAGGTCGAAGTCGTAGTAGAAGCCGTCCTGGATCGGCGGACCGATCGCGTACTTCGCGCCCGGCTGCAGCCGGCAGACCGCTTGCGCCAACACGTGGGCCGTGGAGTGCCGGAGGACGTGGAGCGCGTCGTCCGAGCCCGGCGCGACCGGTTCCACCGCCGCGTCGCCGGCCGGCACGAAGGAGAGATCGCGCAGCGTCCCGTCCACCCGCGCGGCGACCGCGTCCGGAGCGAGCACGGTGCCGACCGGCTCCCCTTCGGGAAGCTCGACGAGGGCACCGTCCGGAAGGGTCAGTCGAGGCACGGGCGCCATGATATCGGTGGGGCTCCTGGCCTCCGACGGACGCTACTCGTAGGAGATCGCTTCGAGGACCTTGATCCGGGACGCCCGGATCGCCGGCGCGATCGACGCGACGAGCCCGAGCAGCGCAGCGATCACCGCGAACACGCCCAGGAGTCCCCACGGGATCGCGAGTCGCGACACACCCAGGTCGGACAGCGCTTGCTGCATCGCCCACCCGAAGAGGAGCCCGATCCCGATCCCGAGCACGGCGCCCAGCAGGGACACGATCACCGCCTCGATCACGATCATCCAGCCGATCTGCCCCCGCTGCATGCCGACCGCCCGGAGGAGGCCGAGCTCACGCACCCGCTCGTAGATCGACAGCGCGAGGGTGTTCGCGATCCCGAACGCGGAGATGATCACCGACAGCACCAGGAGCACCAGCACGATCCCGAAGACCTGATCGATCAGCCGATCCTGCTCCTCCTTGAACTGCGCCTGATCGTTGATCTCGACGTTGGGGAACTCGCCGGCGACCTCTTCCAGAGCGGCTCTCGCTCGCTCGATGGAGACGCCGTCGGCCCGCCGGACGAAGACCAGGTAGTCCAACTGCTCCGCGACGTTGGCCTCGTACTCCTCGAGCGAGATCGTGTAGTCCCCGAGGAGTCGGTTGTCCGTGTAGATGCCGACGATCCTCAGGTCCTTCGTTCCCGTCCGCGCGAACGCCACCGGGAGCTCGTCGCCGATCCCCAGTCCACGGGCCTGCGCGGGACCCTTGTGGATCAGGATCGTCCCCGGCTCCGCCAGGTCGGCCGCGGTCCCGGCCTCCATCGGCACGCTCACCACGTCGTCGACGGTCGCCTCGTCCACGCCGGAGATGAAGGTCAGCCCGCCGCCGATCTTCACGCCGGCCTGCCGGAAGGGCGACACGGCGGCGAACTCATCGCGCTGCGACAGCGCGTTGGCGATCCCGGGGCTGAACGGCTGGAACCCGGACGAGCTCAGGATGAAGTCCGCGCGCAGCGTCTCGTCGAGCGTGTCGGACGCGGACGCCTTCAGCGTCGTCATGAACACGGAAACGAACACGACCAAGCCGAGACCGATCATCAAAGCTGCGGCCGTGGACGCCGTCCGGCGCGGGTTCCGCTTGGCGTTCTCCTGCCCGAGCCGGCCGGTCATCCCGAGACGTCGCGCGGGAGCTCCGATCGCGGTCGCGAGCGGCCTCGCCACGAACGGGGACAGGACCGCGACCCCGATGAAGGTGAACTGGGCCCCGAGACCGACGATCGCGGCGGGCTGCGGGACGTCCCCGAACAGCCCCGCGGCGATCCCGCCGACGCCGGCCGTCGTGAGCAGACCTCCCACGATCGCACGACGTCGGAGCGACGCCGTCGGAGCGACGGTCCCCTCGCGCAGCGCTTCGATCGGCGCGACGCGCGACGCGCGGCGCGCCGGGAACACCGATGCCACGACGGTCACGACGGTGCCGACCAGGAGCGCCGCGATGATCGTGGTCGGCCGGATCGCGAGCGGCGTCGGTGGCAGCTCCAACCCGATCAGCTCGAGTCCCTGCTTGAGCAGGACCGCGAGCCCGATCCCCGCCGCGAGCCCGAGGGCGGAGCCCAGCAGCCCGATCACCAGGGATTCGATGACCACGGAGGTGAACACCTGCCCGCGGCTGGCACCCAGTGCTCGGAGGAGTCCCAGCTCGCGCGTCCGCTGCGTCACCACGATGTTGAACGTGTTGAAGATCACGAAGGCCCCGACGAACAACGCGACGAACGCGAACACGAGCAGCGCCGTGCGCAGGAATCCCAGGCCCTCGCGAACCTGTTCCGTCTGCTCGGCGGCGGCGTCGGTCGCCGTGATCGCCTGGAATCCGGACGGGAGCACATCCTGGACCTGCGCGGCGACCGTCGCCGCCTGCGCGTCGTCCGCCGCGACGATGTAGATCTGGTCGTAGGTCCCCTCGCGGTCGAAGAGGCGCTGCGCGGTCCCGAGCTCGAACGACGCGACCGTGGCGCCGCCGATCGTCGTTGCGGACGGTAGGGAGATGACCCCGGTCAGCCGGTACGGATCGACACCGATCGGGGTGACGATCCGGACCTCGTCGCCGATCTCCAGACCCGCTTCCTCGACGGTATCCGCGTCGATCACGACCTCGTCGTCGGCCTGCGGCGGCTCCCCCATGAGATCGAACGGGGTGACGTCCGGATCCCACGAGCTCCCGATCGTCGGCGCCCCGCCACCCGAGATCACCTCGTTGGTCTGGGGATCGATCACCTGCGCGAAGCCGCCCACGCTGCCGTTGGCCGCCGCGACGTCGGGCAACGCCTGGATCTCTCCCAGGACCTCTCCCGGGATCGGGTTCCGCTCCTGCCCCCCTCCACCACCACCGCCGGCGGCGATGTCCTGGAACGCGTTCTCCGCCTGCACGACGACGTCGGTCTTCGCGAAGATGTCGCCGAAGAGATCGTCGAACGCGGACAACGCGGTGTCGGTGAGCACCAACGTGCCGGAGACGAAACCGACGCCGAGCACGATCGCCATCGCCGTCAGCACGAGCCGGAGCTTCCTCGCGAGCACGCTCTTCAGCGCGGCTCGCCACATCTCAGTGCTCCCTCGCCGTCGAACGCACCTCAGGCCTCCAGCAACTTCATCCGGTCGAGAACGCGCTCCGCGGTCGGATCGCGCATCTCGTCGACGACCTGGCCATCGGCGAGGAACACGATCCGGTTCGCGTAGCTGGCGCCGACCGGATCGTGTGTCACCATCACGATCGTCTGACCGTGCTCCGTCACGGCAGCCTTGAGGAACGTGAGCAGCTCCTGGGACGCGCGCGAGTCGAGGTTCCCGGTCGGCTCGTCCGCGAAGACGATCTCCGGGCGCGAGACGAGGGCTCGCGCGGCCGCGACGCGCTGCTGCTGCCCGCCCGAGAGCTCGGAGGGCAGGTGCGTCAGCCGGTCGCGCAGCCCGATCGTGTCGACGACCTCGTCGAAGCGCGCCCTGTCGACGTCCCGACCGGCGATGTCACTGGGCAGCGTGATGTTCTCGGACGCCGAGAGCGTCGGAACGAGGTTGAAGGCCTGGAAGACGAAGCCCACACGGTCGCGCCGGATCTCCGTGAGATCGTGGTCCTTGAGGTGCGTGAGGTCCTGATCGCCGATCCAGACGGTTCCCGACGTCGGCTTGTCGAGACCGGCCATGCAATGCAGCAGGGTGGACTTGCCGGAGCCGGAGGCCCCCATGATCGCCGTGTACTCCCCGGCGGCGAACTCCACGGAGACCCCTCGGAGCGCTTGAACAGCGGCCGTCCCCTCGCCATAGACCTTCCAGAGATCGACCGCGCGTGCGGCTGCCGTCCGGGTTTCCGTGAGCATGGTGGTTCCCCCCTCGAGACGTGATGCCGGGGAGCTTACCGGTACAGGATGAACACTTGTGGTCGATCAGCCTGGTGAGGAACTCAGATCTCGAACCACACCTCGGTGCCTGCGGCGTTCCGCTCGATCCCCCAGTCGTATGCCAGCGTGTCGAGGAGGAACAGCCCACCCCGGTGACTCCTCCAAGCGACCTCCGCGGGGTCGAAGCCCGGGCCCTGATCGCAGACGGCCACGCGCACGAAGGGGCCGGTGTCGGTGATCGTGAGCCCGATCCAGCTCCCGGGTGCTCCGCTTCCGTGACGCACGGCGTTCGACATCAGCTCGGAGACGAGGAGGATCGACGTCTGGAGCTCTTCATCGAGCTTGAGGTGGGCGATGGCGGCGTTCAGGAACCAGCGTGCCTCAGCTGGAGCATCGGGTCCCGCGACCAGATCCTTGGACCACGAGGGGAGCCGAGCACCTGCCGCGAGGCCCATCTCGAGTGCATACCCCGCGTTCCACGGCCGGAACCTTGATCGGTGGTTCAGGCGGAAGAATCCTTGAGCCACAGAGCGAAGCGACCGATACCAACGTCGTGACATCGACGCGCATCAGACTCGCCACGCCCGGCTCGCTCGTGGGAGGCCTGGCCGTCTTCACCTGGGTCCGCTGGGAGGAGGTGACCCATTGGGGAGGCCATCCGATGCCGGCGCTGGTCGTTCCGATCGTGTTGACGTACCTGGCGGCGGCGGCCGCTGGACTGCTCCTGGTGAAGGACGGCGTGACCAGGTGGTGGTGGGTTCCTGGCACCGCGCTCGTGATCTTCGGCTTCCCCGTCGACCACTGGGTCGGTTGGAGCGTGATCACCACCCGGTTCGGGGTCACCGCCGGTTCGATCGTCGACCTCCTGGCGGTGCTCGCGCCGGCCGGTGTCGCCTGGCTCGGAGCTCGCGGACGCCGCGTTGGGATCCACGGCCGGCTGATCCCGGCTCTCCTCATCGGGACGATCTCCGCGATCATCACGATGCGTGTCGGGATCGATGGACCGGACCTGTCCCTTCCCGTCGGAGCGGCCCTCCTCGCGCTCGGGATCCTCTCGCGATCATCGTCGTGGCAGCGGGCTTCGGCGTTCCTTCTGATCGCCGTCTCGCTCGGAGCGCAGATCCCCGCGGCCTTCGCGGTCTCGCTCAGTCAGGGATCCGTCGGCCCGATCGCGATCGCCGACGCCTCGGTCGACATCGCAGTCGCAGTTCTCGCGTTCAGCATCGCGCCTCTGACTCCGATGGTGCGGCGACTTCTCGCGCGGAACGCGGGCAGCGCGCCCGCCCGCGCACCCAGCTAGCGAGCGAACGGGGCACTATGAGGAGACAGCAAGAAGGAGTAGCTTCGTCTGCATGGAAGGTGACTGGCTCGGAGGCGCAGAGGGACATGGTGGCGTCCCCGCGAGTGGGCACGGGTACTTCGCGTCACACGGTCGGGGCGCCGACATCGCCGACGAGCTGAAGCGCGCTCGGGGACCGCGGAAGGCTCGCGACCCGAGACGCCGGTGGTGGCAGCTCTGGCGTCGTCACGATCGCGCCGATCGAGGCTGAACCGGCCCTCGCGTACGGCTCAGGACGAGGTCTCGGCTACCACGTCAGCCCTCGGGAGAGGCCGTCTCGGGGACATCCCACGAAGTGCTCGGTCGGCACGCACCACCCCGTATCCGATGAGCGCACCGAGCGTGTTCAGAAGGACATCATCCACGTCAGTGATCTTGTAGCCGAACTGCAAGATCAGAGAGATCGAGAACTGCGCCGCCTCGATCGCGGTACTCGCAAGGACGGCGACGACGAAGACCTGCCCGAGTCGGACGTCGGGCTTGAGGAGTGGCACGAGAAGTCCAAGCGGGACGAACATCAGGGTGTTCCCGGCGATCTGTCGCATCGAGATCTCCAGGGGTTGACTCGACAGCATCTCGCCCAGTCCGACGAGCGGGACGAAGTTGTTGTGGAGACCGAAGGCTCGCTCCCACGGGAGGATCGACGACTGGACCGGTATCGGAAAGAGGGTCACGCTGACGACAGCGGCACCGTATCCGACGGTGATGCACGCGAGGAACGTTCGCCACGCCTTCCACCGTCGTGTCGCCCCGAGGACGGCGATCAGGAGCACCGCGATGAAGGCGCCCGCCACCGGGAGCGTCGGCCCGATCATGGCCTCATCGTAGAGCCGACCTCAGCTCGGACGGTGAGGTTGCCGGCCCCACCGCAACACCGCGTCCCCGCGAGGAACGCCCTCGGCCGGGGAGTGGCCATTCGTCCCGGACGCTGGAGTTCAAGCTCCGGGGTCCCTCCGGCCGAGGGCGTTCGACGCCACGATAACCCGGTCACGCGCTCGAGGCGACCGCACCCGGATCCGTGGACCTTCAGCGATCGCCCACTCTCTTCGTCAGCGCGAACGAGGCAGCACCGACTAGTGCGCAAACCACCCGTCTTGTGGGGCGCGGTCCAGCCACCGTGGGGGAGGCCTATCCAGGTTCCTCATCGTTACCCGCCATCGGATATGCCGCGTTGCGTGGAGCCTCCACCACTTCATGCTGAGGGGAAACCAGAAGGGGAAGCTGGGCTCAACGAGATCGACGTCGGCATCGGTCACGTCGCCGTTCATACGGAAGAATGCCCAGGCGGCGAGACCCGTACTCGCGTCGTCGTACTCTCCTTGAAGAAAGTAGTCGGCTCGGGGATCTCCCCTCGTGTCGAAGAAGATCCGGAACCGAGCCCAACTAGGACGCTCCTGCCCGGTCCCAAGATCGACCTCGAGCCGCCGGCCCTGGTGCGTCTTGCGGAGTTCAACCCACCGGAGGTCGGCACCTGCCCGGTCGTCTGGGTCGGGATGCCGTTCAAGGTGGGCCGATGCGGGCACAACCTGAACAAGGAAGACCAAGGCAACCGCGATCGGCAGGAGATGCCGTCTCATCCGCTCGCCCTCCTGTGCGTGGACCGAATCGTGGACCTATCCACGACGTTCGGTCAATAGCGCGATCGCGGCGAGACCTTCATGGGAGGACGCGAGACATCCGTCACGGGTCGCGCACCTCCCGGTGATCGCGGTGGGGAGCCTCTGACTTGCAGTTTCGTGGTGGGCGCGGGAGGTTTTGAACCTCCGACCTCTTGCGTGTGAAGCAAGCGCTCTCCCACTGAGCTACGCGCCCGAGATCGGCCACGATAGCAGAGCCTTCGTTCAGGGCCGAGGAGCTTCGCGGAGGTGCCCATCGGCCATCGTGAGCACGCGATCGAGGTGCCGAACGACCTCCGGGTTGTGCGTGGCGACGACGACCGCCGTCCCGGCGTCCGCGGCCTTACGGAGCGCGGTGAACACGCGTCCCGCCGACACCGTGTCCTGATGCGCGGTTGGTTCGTCGGCGAGCAGGACGCTCGTCGGGACGGCCAGCGCCCGAG
>JBOGVC010000082.1:0-10674 GCA_050695275.1 Actinomycetota bacterium
GAGCCTGAACCTTCCATCCATCGCTCCTTTCAGCCGCCGCGCGCTCGCGCGGCCGGTGCATCTCTGCCGCTATCCAAGAGGGGCCCGGCTCCGGAGTCAATCACCTTCCCTGGCACCCTCCCTGGCACCCTACCGGGGACGTCGTTCCGCCGCGATGCTCGCGAACGCACCCGCGATCGCGATGGCTCCGCCGACGGCGCCGAGCCAGGCCCCCCAGGAGGCCTCCTGGAACGTCGGCGGGAACGCGATCGCGAGTGCCGACCCCGACGCCACCGCGGCGCCCCCGATGATCACAAGGGTCGCCCCTCTCGTGGTCCCGCGCGCTCGGAACCACCCCGCCACCGCGAGGAGGGCGACGGCCGCCACGGCGGCGATCATCGACCACCGGACGCTGGGGACCCATGCACCCAGCAGGCGGTCGCCGGCGCCCGTCCTCGTCCACGGACCGATCGTGGCCACGACGGCCAGAACCGCACCCGCGAGGACCGCCCTCGACCGGGGAACGGCCGTGACCTCCTCCGGCGGCGCCGTCAGCCCCGGGTCACCGAGCTCCTCAGCCAGGCATTCGGGACCGATCACACGGCCACGGACCGGGACCGCGCACGGGAGGCAGATCGGTTCCTCACACGAGCTGCAGCGAGCGACGGCCCCCCTGCCGGGGTGATGGACGCACCGTTCGTGGGTGAGCGCGCCGGACGCCTCGGCGCTCGCGGTCGTCTCGTCCTTCGCGGGTGCCGGAGTGGCGGGTCCGGGCGCCTCCGGGGTCGCGCGGATGCGCTCGTCGGCTTCCACGGCGATAGCGTACGGCTTGGCCGGTCCGTGCCTCTGATAGCGTGGCCGCGTCGATGGAAAGGTCGTCCGCCGAGCGGATCGCGGTGCTCGTTTCCGGCTCCGGGACGAACCTGCAAGCCCTCCTCGACCACCCCGTCTGCGGCCCCC
The DNA here is from genome assembly GCA_050695275.1 of Actinomycetota bacterium. GTDB lineage: Bacteria > Actinomycetota > UBA4738 > UBA4738 > HRBIN12 > JAJNBA01. The sequence goes on from JBOGVC010000082.1 coordinate 940, forward strand.
GGATCGCCCTCGTTCTGTCGGACCGACCGGGCGTGAAGGCGATCGAGCGAGCGGAATCCCACGGCGTCGAATGGGCCGTCATCGACCCGAAGGACGTCGAAGACCGTGACGCCTTCGATCGTGCCGTGGTCGATCTCCTCCGCGATCGGGGGATCGACGCCGTCGTGACCGCCGGGTACATGCGACTGCTGGGAACCGCGGTGCTGGATGCCTACGCCGGTCGCTGGCTGAACGTGCATCCCTCGCTCCTTCCGGCGTTCCCGGGGATGCACGGCGTGGCGGACGCCCTCGCCCACGGGGTGAAGGTGACCGGGGTCACGGTGTTCCTCGTCGACGAGGGGACGGACACCGGCCCGATCGTCCTGCAGGAGGCGATCGAGGTCTTCGACGACGACGACTGGGACTCGCTCGAGGCGCGCGTGCACGCCGTGGAGCACCGCCTGCTGCCCGCGGCGACCGCGGCCCTCGTCGAGGGCCGCATCCGGGTCGACGGGCGGCACGTGAGGATCGAGGGAGGATGACGTGACGGACGTTCGGGAGGTACGGCGGGCCCTGCTCGCGGTCTACGACAAGGCCGGCGTGGTGGAGCTGGCTCGAGCGCTGGTGGAGCTCGGCGTCTCACTCGTGTCCTCGGGCGGGACCGCCGCCGCACTCCGTGAGGGCGGGGTGGACGTCACACCGGTCGAGGAGGTGACCGGCTTCCCGGAGATGCTCGACGGCCGGGTGAAGACGCTGCATCCACGGATCCACGGGGGCCTGCTGGCGGATGCCCGGAAGCCCGAGCACCTCGAGCAGCTCGCGGCGCACGGGATCGAGCCGTTCGACCTGGTCGTCGTGAACCTCTATCCCTTCCGGGAGACGGTGGCTTCCGGGGCCGGCGTCGACGACGTGATCGAGAAGATCGACATCGGCGGACCGGCGATGGTGCGTGCCGCCGCCAAGAACTTCGAGTCGGTGGGCGTCGTCGTGGATCCGTCGCGCTACCCGGCGATCGTGGAGGAGCTCCGCGACCGTGGGGGGCTCACCCGCGACACGCGCGAGCGGCTCGCCGCGGCCGCGTTCGCGCACACCGCGGCGTACGACGCCGCGGTGGCGGGCTGGTTCGCCGAGCGTGCGGCCGAGAACGATCTGCCGGCGTTCGTGGGGCTCGCGCTCGAGAAGGTCGGTGACCTCCGCTACGGGGAGAACCCGCATCAGCGAGGCGCCCTCTACCGGGAGGCGTCCGGGCCTCTCGGCGGGGCGCGGGTCCTTCAGGGGAAGGACATGTCGTTCAACAACTGGCTCGACGCGGAGGCGGCCGCCTCGCTCGTCGCGGCGCTTCCCGGCCCCGCCTGCGTGATCGTGAAGCACAACAACCCGTGCGGCGTGGCCGTCGCCGGCGCCCAGGACGAGGCCTACCGGCGCGCGTTCGAGTGCGACACGGTGTCCGCGTTCGGGGGGATCGTGGCGTTCGACACGGCGGTCACGGCCGGAGCCGCCGAGGCGATGCGCGAGGTCTTCACCGAGGTCGTGATCGCGCCGGGGTACGAGCCCGAGGCGCTCACCCTCTTCGGGGAGCGCCCGAACCTGCGGCTGCTCGAGGCGCCGCGCGCGGATCTCGGCGGGTTCGACATCCGCCCGATGCCCGGGGGCGCCCTCGTCCAGGATCGCGACGTCGCCTCGGAAGGACGCGAGGACTTCCGTGTGGTGTCCTCGCGGGAGCCGACGGGGGACGAATGGCGCGACCTGCTGCTGGCCTGGACCATCGCGTGGCGCGTGAAGTCGAACACGATCGTGCTCGTCCGCGACGGAGCGACGGTCGGCATCGGTGCCGGCCAGATGTCGAGGGTCGACTCGTCGTGGATCGCGACCCGCAAGGCGGGGGATCGTGCGAAAGGCGCCTCGCTCGCGTCGGACGCGTTCTTCCCGTTCCCCGACGCGCTCGAGGTCGCCGCCGACGCGGGCGCCACCGCCGTGATCCATCCCGGTGGATCGAAAGGGGACGACGCCGTGCTCCAGGCCGCGGAGGAACGCGGGATGGCCGTCGTGCTCACCGGGCGCCGCCACTTCCGTCATTGACGTCGTGGCAGCGACGTCCCCCCGCGGGGGTGGACAGCCGATAGCATCCGGGCCCGTGACCGCTCGCATCCTCGACGGCCGGGCCGTCGCCGCCCAGATCCGCTCCGAGGTGTCCGAGCGTGTCCGCGCGCTCGCCGATCACGGCGTGACCCCTGGGCTCGCCGCGGTCCTGGTGGGCGACGATCAGGCGTCGCGCATCTACGTCGGCGCCAAGCACAAGGCTTGCGCGGACGTGGGCATCCACTCCGAGCAGGTCAACCTCCCCGGATACGTGACCGGCGGCGAGATGCTCGCCACGATCCGCCGCCTGAACCGCGATCCCGAGATCCACGGCATCATCGTCCAGCTGCCGCTGCCGGCCCACGTGAACGAGCTCGAGGTCCAGCGGACGATGGCGCCCGAGAAGGACGTGGACGGCCTCCATCCGTGGAACGTCGGCATGGTGGTCCGGGGAGAGGCGACGTTCCAGCCGGCCACGCCGTACGGGATCGTGGAGTTGCTGCTCCGCAGCGACATCCCGCTCGAAGGGGCCGAGGTCGTCGTCGTCGGGTACGGCGACCTGGTGGGCGCGCCGCTCTCGATCATGCTGGCGCAGGACTCGCTCCGCGGGAACGCCACCGTCACCATCACGCACGCGAAGACCGCGAACCTCGCCGCCCACACGCGTCGGGCGGACATCCTCGTGGCGGCCGCCGGCGTGCCGAAGCTCGTCACCGGCGACATGATCAAACCCGGTGGCACCGTGATCGACGTCGGCGTGCACCGGACCGAGGACGGCCTCGTCGGCGACGTGGAATTCGAGCAGGCGGTCGAGGTGGCGGGGGCCATCACCCCCGTCCCCGGCGGCGTCGGACCGATGACGGTCGCGATGCTCCTCGTGAATACGGTCACGGCCGCCGAGACGCAGGCCTACGGAGGGTGAGCTCGACCGGCGGCCGCCTCGCGGCGCTGCTCGAGGCCGGCGAGTTCGTCCTGACCAGTGAGGTCGTCCCGCCCCGCTCCGGGAGCGGGGCGCCTGTGCGCGATGCCGCCCGTGGACTGGTGGGCTACGTCGACGCCGTCAACGTCACCGACAACCCGGCGGCCTCTCCGTACCTGTCGCCGGTGGCGGGCACCCGATCCGTTTTCGAGGCGGGCGCCGAGCCGACGCTCCAGCTCGTCTGCCGCGATCGCAACCGACTCGCGATCACGGCCGACCTCCTCGGGGCGTGGGCGCTGGGCGCTCGGAACCTGCTGGTCCTGGGCGGCGATCCGATGTCGGTGGGCGATCACCCTGACGCGAAGCCGGTCTTCGACCTGTCACCGAACGAGGTGGTCGCCCTCGCTCGGACGATCCGCGAGGAGGGAACGACGGGCGCCGGAGCCGTGATCGCGGATCCACCCCGCTACCTGATCGGGGTCGCCGACGTGCCGCTGGCCGAGCCGTACGACGCCGCGAAGCTCGAGGCCAAGCTCGACGCCGGTGGCGACGTGGTCTGGACGCAGATCGCGTACGACACCGATCGGCTGGGTGAATGGGCGGATCTGGTCCGCGCACGCGGGGTCTTCGAACGCGCGCGCGTGCTCGTCGGGCTCGTCCCGCTGCGGAGCCTGAAGAACGCGCGCTTCTTGGACGAGCTCTTCGGTGTCCACGTGCCGCAGGCCGCGTTCGACCTGCTGGAGTCGGCGGGAAGCGACGCGGAGCGCGCCGGCGTGGAGTTCACCTTGTCCGTCGTGGAGAGGATCCGTGCGATCGACGGGATCGCCGGCATCCACCTGATGGGCGTGGGTCGCGACGACCTGGTCCGCACGATCGTCGAGGAGGCTGGTCTCTTCCCTCGACCGACGGGGGTCGTGACCTAGCCGCTAGCCGCGTTGGTCCGCTGGGGTCCAGGTTCGCTCCGGGGGGCCGATGTAGCGGGACCCGGGGCGGATCACCTTGTTGTCCGCGTATTGCTCGCGCACGTGGGCGGTCCAGCCCGCCATCCGGGCAGCGGCGAAGACCGGCGTCATCAGGTCCGTCGGGACGCCGAGCACGTGGAACACGGCGGCCGCGTAGAAGTCTACGTTCGGGTACAGCCCCTTCTGCTCGAACGTCGTCTCCTCGATCGCCTCGGCGATCTCGTGGAGCTGTGCCTTCCCGGCACGATCGCACGCGTCCCGCGAGAGCCGCTTCAACACCGTCGCGCGAGGGTCGTACGTCTTGTAGACGGCGTGGCCGAATCCGAAGATCTTCTCGTGGCGCTCGAGACGGTCGCGCACGTACGCCTCGGCGTTCTCCGGCTTGCCCACCTCCTCGAAGCTCTTCATGGCCTCCTCGTTGGCACCGCCGTGGAGCGGACCCTTGAGCGTCCCGATCGCGGCGGTGATCGCGGAGAACATGTCGGCCAGGGTGGATGCCACGATCCTCGCCGTGAACGTGGAGGCGTTCATCGTGTGGTCGGCGTAGAGGACGAAGGTCGTGTCGAGCACCCGCACGTCCTCCGGATCGGGCTCCTCGCCGTGGAGCATCCAGAGGAAGTCCGCCGCGTGCCCGAGGGCGGGGTTCGGGGGGACGATCTCCATCCCGGTGCGCAGCCGGTGGTAGGTCGTGAGCAGCGAGGCGGTCTTGGCGATCAGCCGAAGGGCCTTGCGGGCCTGTGCTTCCTCGGACTCATCCCACCCGTCGGGGTCGAACGCCGACGCCGCGGAGACGGACGTGCGCAGCATCGACATCGGCGAGGTCTGCTCGGCCAGGGTCCCCATCAGCTGCACCTGGAACGGATGGAGGTCGCGCTCCTCCGCGAGGAATGCGGAGAGTCCCTCGAGCTGCCGGGTCGTGGGGAGCTCGAGGTGGTGGAGCAGGTACACGACCTCCTCGAACGAGGAGTGCGCGGCGAGATCCTCGATCTCGTACCCCACGTACGACAGGGTGCCCTTCTCGCCATCGATGTCGGACAGGTGGGTGTCCGCCGCGATGACCTCTCGGAGCCCCTTGTCGGCCACGTTCCCCCCGTTCTCCACCCGTGCTCCGGTGAGCGACGGCTGGGCCCGATGCGAACTGCCAGGATAGTCGGACCCCGTTCCCCTGACCCGACGACACTGGAGGGAGGCTCCCTGTGGTCCATCGCATCACGCTGATCCCGGGAGACGGGATCGGGCCCGAGGTCACAGACGCGGGACGCCTCGTGGTGGAGGCGACCGGCGTCGAGGTGCGCTGGGACGTCCAGGACATCGGACGCCGCGCGTGGGAGGAGCGTGGCGAGGTGGTCCCCGCCTCGGCGATCTCGTCGATCCGGGACACGGGCGTCGGCCTGAAAGGGCCGATCGAGACGCCGGCCGAAGGCGGCGTGCGCAACGCCAACGTCGCCCTCCGTCAGGAGCTCGACCTCTTCGCCAACGTGCGACCCTGCCGGCGCTATCCGGGGGTTCCGTCCGTCTACGGGGACGTCGATCTCGTGGTGGTCCGGGAGAACATCGAGGACACGTACACGGGGGTCGAGTTCGAGGAGGGGACCGCGGAGGTCGACCGACTGATCGCGTTCATCGAGGAGTCGACCGGCGTGCGGATCCGCCCGGACAGCGGCATCTCCGTCAAGGCGATCTCGCGATCGGGCAGCGAGCGCATCGTGCGGTTCGCCTTCGAGGAGGCCGCGCGGCGTCGGTTCGGCACGGTCACCGCGGGCCACAAGGCGAACATCATGAAGTTCTCCGACGGGCTGTTCCTCGACGTCGCCCGCCGCGTCGCCGCTCAGTATCCCGACGTCGTCTTCGAGGACAGGATCATCGACGCGCTCTGTATGCAGCTCGTCCGAACCCCGGAACGGTTCCAGGTCCTCGTCCTGCCCAACCTCTACGGCGACATCGTGTCGGAGCTCGGGGCCGGGCTGATCGGCGGGCCCGGGATGGCGCCGGGCGGTCATCTGGGGGAGGCGATCGCGGTCTTCGAGGCCACGCACGGAACCGCCCCGCGCCTCGCGGGCCGGGACCGGGCGAACCCGGCGGGCGTGATCCTCTCCGCCTCGATGATGCTCCGGCACCTCGGCGAGCGGGAGGCCGGCGATCGGGTCGAGGAGGCGGTCGCGTCGGTGCTCGCCGACGGCCGCGACGTGACGCCCGACCTCCGGGCTCCGGGCGACGAACGGCCCGCCGTGGGGACCCGCCGGATGGCGGAGGCCGTCGCCGAGCGGCTCGGCGGTGCCCGTTAGCATGACGCCGCATCCGAGTCCGAGGAGCTGAGGCATCGATGAAGGTCACCGTGGTCGGGAGCGGGTTCGTCGGGCAGACGACCGCGATGCGGATCCTGGAGAAGGATCTCGCGGAGGTCTGTCTGATCGACATCATCGAGGGCAAGCCGCAGGGGCTCGCCCTCGATCTCCGGCAGGCGGCACCGATCGAAGGCTACGAGCCCTCGATCGTGGGCACGAACGACTACGCGGACACGGCCGGCTCGGACATCGTCGTGATCACCGCGGGCTTCCCGCGGCAGCCGGGGATGAGCCGGATGGATCTCCTCGGGAAGAACGCCGCGATCATGCGGGACGTCGTGTCCCGGGCGGTGCCCGGGTCGCCCGACGCGATCCTCATCGTGGTGTCGAACCCGCTGGACGAGATGACGTTCCTCGCGGCGGAAGCCTCCGGCTTCCCCCGCGAGCGGGTCATGGGCATGGCCGGTGTGCTGGATTCTGCCCGGCTGCGCGCCTTCATCGCCGAGGAGCTGTCGGCCTCGCCGAGCGCGGTCGAGGCGATCACCCTCGGCTCGCACGGGGACTCGATGGTGGCCCTGCCTCGTCATGCCACCGTGAACGGCACACCGCTTCCGGAGCTGGTCGACGATGCCACCCTGGATCGTCTCTTCCAACGGACGCGCGACGGGGGCGCCGAGATCGTGGGCCTGCTCAAGTCAGGGTCGGCCTATTACGCACCGAGCGCGTCCGTGGTCGCGATGGTCGAGGCGATCGTCCGGGACGCGAAGGAGGTGCTCCCCGTGTGCGCCTGGACGACCGGCGAGTACGGCATCAGCGACGTGTACGTGGGGGTCCCGGCTCGTCTGGGCAGCAAGGGGGTCGAGGAGATCGTCGAGCTCGATCTGAACGAGGACGAGCTCGCGAGGCTCCGAGAGGCGGCCGAGGGCATCCGCGCGAAATGCGCGGACCTCGCCTCGCTCTAGGGTCCCTCCGGAGGGCGGTCCGCCGGACCCCGTCGGACCCACAGGAGCGTCGTTACGCCGCCGAGCGTCACGAGGACGCCGCCGGCGATCGACAGCCACACACCGCTCGCATCGGTTCGCACCGCGAGCTCGGGATCCGTGCGCACCCGTCGGGTCGCCTCCTCGATCGTGCTCCCTGACGATGCGGCGACCACCTGGGCGATCTCCTCGACCGCCCGGTCCTCCGCCCGGACCGCGACCCACACGGGGAGGGCGATGAGGACGACGCCACAGGCGACGAGGCTCACGGCGATCCCGACCCGGGCGCTCCCGCGGAGCCGACGGAGGAGCACCAGGCCCACGAGCGTCATGGCGGCGACCACCAACGCCACGACGCCCTCCACGAGATCGAGCCCACGGAACTCGAGGTCGAGGAGGCCGCGGATGTCCCGACGCAGCCCCGTCGACATCCAGATGACCGTCGTGCCCACGGCCGCGAGCAACGCTCCGGCGGCCGTCAGGGCGAAGCCGGCCGCCGTGCGCCACCGCTCGTCCCGCACGGAAGGAGTCTCGCACCGGGCGACCCGTGGACCAAGCACTACGATGCGACGATGGCCCCGTTCATGCGTCCCCTGCGCGAGCACGTGGGCACCTTCTTCACGAACTGGTCCGAGTCGGATCTCCCGGTCGCACGGAAGGTGGCGCTCACCCTCCGGAACCGAGCGATCTCGGTCGTGAACAAGGGCTGCTGCGGGCACCACGGCGAACCGGGTTGTTGACGCCTCCCCCCGGACCCCGGTCGGGGTCCGTCGCACCACCACCGCTAGGCGGCGAGCGCCCGCAGGATCGCGTCCGTGACCTGCGCCGTGGACGACGAGCCGCCGAGGTCCGGTGTCCGCACCGCGCCGTCCGAAAGGACGGAGTCCACGGCGGCCTCCACGGCTGACGCGCCGGTCACCTCGCCGATGTGGCGGAGGAGCATCGCGCCCGAGAGGATCATCGCGACCGGGTTCGCCACCCCCGTGCCGGCGATGTCCGGCGCGCTCCCGTGGACCGGTTCGAAGACCGCGTACTCCCAGCCGATGTTCGCCCCGGGGACCAACCCCAGCCCGCCGACCAGCCCCGCGCACAGATCCGAGAGGATGTCGCCGTAGAGATTGGGGAGCAGGAGCACGTCGAAGCGAGCCGGGTCGCGGACGAGGCGAGCCGTCAGATGATCGACCTGCATGTCCTCGAACTCGACGTCGCCGCGGTCGATGTCCTCGTCCCGGGCGGTGGTGAGGAACAGCCCGTCCGAGGTCGGCATGATGCCGGCCTTGTGTCCCAGGGTGACCCGGGCGCGGCGGTTCGCCTTCGAGTACGCGAAGACGAACCGCCGGACCCGGATCACCCTGGGGCACAAGGCCGGCATCATGCCGACGTCGGACGGGTTGTTCCTGACCACCGCCCGGAACGAGGAGATCGACCGCGGCGACGTCGGGTTCGAGGACATGCAGATCGATCATCTGACCGCTCGCCTCGTCCGCGACCCGGCTCGCTTCGACGTGCTCCTGCTTCCGAATCTCTACGGCGACATCCTCTCGGACCTCTGCGCGGGGCTGGTCGGCGGCCTGGGATTGGTCCCCGGGGCGAACATCGGCTGGGAATACGCGGTCTTCGAACCGGTCCACGGGAGCGCGCCGGACATCGCCGGCACCGGGGTGGCGAACCCGATCGCGATGATCCTTTCGGGCGCGCTGCTCCTCCGCCATCTCGGCGAGATGACCGGCGCGTCCGCCGTGGAGGCGGCCGTGGACTCCGTCCTCTCGGACGGGACGGTGCGGACGCCGGACCTCGGTGGCTCGTCGACCACGACGCAGGTCACGGACGCGATCCTGCGGGCGCTCTCCCCCTAGCCTTGGTGGTGCGACGGACCCCGACCGGGGTCCGGGGTGAGGCGTCAGCAGCCCGGTTCGCCGTGGTGCCCGCAACACCCCTTGTTCTCGCGGGACCTCGCTCGGTTCGGGAAGGTGAGCGCCACCTTCCGCGCGACCGGGAGATCGGATGCGGACCAGTTCGTGAAGAAGTTGCCGACGTGCTCACGGAGCGGACGCAGGATCGGGGCCATCGCGGCATCGTAGTCCTTGGTCCACGGGTCGCCTGATGCGAGACTCCTTCCGTGCGGAACGCGCGGTGGCTCACGGGGGCTGGATCCGCACTGACGATCGGCGGGGCAGTCCTGGCCGCCGTGGCGACGACCACCCCGTGGATCACGACGGGGCTGCGCCGAGACCTTCGAGGCATCTTGGACCTCGAGTTCCGTGGTCTCGACCTCGTCGAGGGCATCGTGGCGCTGGTGGTCGCGGCGGTCGCGCTGATCGGCCTCGTGCTCCTCCGCCGGCTCCGCGGCAGCGCCCACGTCGGGATCGCCGTGAGCGTCTTCGCGTGCGGTCTCGTCCTCGTGGCCCTTCCGGTGTGGGTCGCCGTCCGGGCGGAGGACCGAGCGGTCGACGAGATCGCCCGGGTCGTCGCAGCGTCCTCGGACAGCACGATCGAGGAGGCGACCCGACGGGTACGCACCGACCCCGACC
>JBOGVC010000083.1:0-12396 GCA_050695275.1 Actinomycetota bacterium
GCACGGGCCGCAACGCGGAACCTACCGACGCGGGACAGGTGGTGGAGGTGATCCGCGCCACGCTCGCGGACCGCGTCGCCCCGGAGCTCGCCGATGGGGTCCGTGTCCTCTATGGAGGCAGCGTCAAGCCGGGCAACATCCGGGAGTTCATGGCCCACCCGGAGATCGACGGGGCACTGGTCGGGGGCGCGAGCCTCGATCCGGAAAGCCTGGCCCTGATCGCCCGGTACCGCTGATGCGCTTTCGCTTCCTTGCCCATCAACGGCGCTGCGGGGGTGCCCCTCAGGGAGTTGCTGGATTGCGGGTCCCTTGCAACCTCTCTAGTATCGGTTCCCGGGCATGAGTCGATCCGACACGGACACCGACGTATCCCAGGCGGAACAGCGCGAAGCTGCCGAGCGCACCGACCTGGAGGTCGCCGCGCCGTCCGCCGAGACCCCGGCCTCGATCATCGGCCGGAGCCCCTGGGAGATCTTCTGGAGTCACTTCCGCCAGGACAAGTTCGCCCTGATGGGGTTGGTGATCATCGGGCTGATGATCCTGATGGCGGTCTTCGCCCCACTGGTGGCCAGCTGGTCCGGGCACGAGCCGAACCAGGTCAATCTGGGGGCGCTCGACGAGTTCGGCCTCCCGTCGGCGCCCACCTGGTGGCCCGGCCCGGAGGCGAAGGCCCCTCCCAAGTACTTCCTGGGGGTCGACGACACCGGACGTGACCTCTTCGTGCGGATCGCCTACGGCGCACGCACGTCCCTGACGGTCGCGTTCTTCGCGACGGGCATCGCCGTCGTGATCGGTGTGCTGCTTGGTCTGTCGTCGGGCTTCTACCGGGGCAAGATCGACACGGTCATCTCGCGCGCCACCGACGTCGTGCTCGCGTTGCCGATCCTGCTCCTGGCGCTCGGGATCGCCTCTGCGTGCGGCGCGAACCAGGAGGGCTGCTTCTGGGGCTTCATCAAACCGGGGTTGCGACCGGTGATCTTGATCATCGGGTTGTTCGGGTGGCCGTACATCGCTCGCATCGTCCGCGGCCAGGTGCTGTCGATCCGCGAGAAGGAGTTCGTGGAGGCCTCCCGCTCGCTGGGAGCCTCCAACCGGCGGATCATCCTTCGCGAGATCCTCCCGAACGTGATCGCGCCGATCATCGTCTACACCACGCTCATCATCCCGAGCAACATCCTGTTCGAGGCCGGGCTCTCGTTCCTCGGCGTGGGGGTCCCTGACGGGACACCGTCCTGGGGAGCGATGCTCGCCGAAGCGGGCACGGCCTTCCGATTCGCACCCTGGTTGATGATCTTCCCGGGCCTCGCCCTGTTCCTCACGACGCTGGCTTTCAACCTCGTGGGGGACGGCCTCCGAGACGCACTCGATCCTCGGAAGGCCGTCTGAGCGTATCGACAGGGGGAACCCGGTTCGAAAGGAGGACGACCTCGAGCACGAAGCACCGTTCGATCGTTGTATCTGCACCATGAGAAGGGGGGTAACCTTGAAACGAGTATTCAGACTGATCGCCGTCGTGACGGTCCTCGGACTCGTCGCCGCCGCGTGTGGTGACAGCGACGATCCGCCGTCGGGCGACGATACGGAAACCCCGACCGAGGATCTCTCGGGCGGCACACTGACCATGGCGATGCTCGCCGACGTCACCGCAGCGTTCGACCCACAGAAGGAGTACTACTCCGTCACGTGGGAGTACTACCGCTGCTGTCTGCTCCGGAACCTGATGTCCTATGAAGGGGTTCCGACGGACGAGGGTGGCGCCGACATCTTCCCGGACCTCGCGGCCGGGGAACCGGAGCAGTCCTCTGACGGCCTGACCTGGACCTACCAGATCAAGCCGGGCCTGATGTACGCGCCTCCGAAGGAGGACACCGAGATCACGGCGCAGGACTTCATCCGAGCGCTCGAGCGGACGGCGAACCCCGACGCGAACGTCGGCGGCTACTCGTTCTACTACTCGGTGATCGAGGGCTTCGACGACTTCGCCGCGGGCGACGCCGACGAGATCTCCGGGCTGGTCGCGCCGGACACGCACACGCTCGAGATCACCACGACCTCACCGGTCGGTGACATGAGCTACCGCTTGGCCATGGGCACCGCATCGCCGATCCCGCCCGATGACGAGGGGGAGCGGATGGGTGTCGCCGAGGGACACGACCGCAACTACGGCCGTTTCCTGGTGGCCTCCGGCCCGTACATGTTCGAGGGGTCCGAGACGATGGACTTCTCGGCGGACCCGAAGGACCAGACCGAGGCCCCGGGCTACGTGCCGGGTCGCCAGATCGTCCTGGTACGCAACCCGTCCTACGATCCTGCCACGGACGGCCTCCGGGACGCGTTCCCGGACCGGATCGAGGTTCGGATCGGTGGCGACAACGACGACCTGTACAACCAGGTCGCCGCGGGGACCCTCGACTTCGTGGTCGACGGCGTGGTGCCGGCGGAGAAGATCCGCGAGTACCAGACGGACCCCGCGCTGCAGAACAAGATCAACATCTACGCATCGGACGCGATCCGGTACGTGTCCTTCAACCTGGCGGTTCCTCCCTTCGACGACGTCCACGTCCGCAAGGCGGTCAGCTGGGCGTTCGACAAGCAAGGGTTCCGTCAGTTGCGGGGTGGTCCCTCGGTCGGAGAGATCGCGGGGCACATCATGGTCAACAGCCTCGAGGACAACATCCTGGCCGACTACGACCCGTACCAGACGACGAACGCGTCCGGTGACCCCGAGAAGGCCAAGGAGGAGATGGCCCTGTCCAAGTACGACACGGACGGGGACGGCGTCTGTGATGATCCGTCGTGCCAGGAGATCCTCACGATCACCGATCGCGAGGACCCGTACCCGGATCAGATGGCGCTCCTCAAGCAGTTCCTCGAGCCTCTCGGCATGACGCTCGATGACAAGCAGCTCGAGCGCGGCACGATGTACAACCAGTGCAACGACGCGAACTCGCATCACGCGATCTGCGCCGGCCCCGGTTGGGGGAAGGACTACGCCGACGGCGTCACGTTCGGCGAGCCCTTGTTCACCTCCGCGGGCCTGTGGGAGAGCTGCTGCAACTACTCGCTCCTGGGAGCCTCGCCCGAGCAGCTGACCGAGTGGGGCTACGATGTGACGGAAGTCCCGTCCATCGATGACAAGGAGGACGAGTGCGCGGCGTTGGAGCCAGGTGACGAACGGTTCCAGTGCTGGGCTGAGCTCGACCAGCAGTTGATGGAAGAAGTGGTTCCGATGGTGCCGTACCTGTTCGACAACAGCGTCGACATCCTGTCGGAGAACATCGTCCATTACTCGTTCGACCAGTTCGCTGGTCTGGCGGCGTTCGACTCGCTGGCCGTGCCCGGCAACACCGGATAGCACCTGATCCAGACGGTCGAGGGGGTCGCGCGAGCGGCCCCCTCACCGTTCCGTCCGAGGCTCCCGCGAGGGGGCCGGAGGGAGGAGCAGACGGATGGGCCGATACCTGATCCGGAGAGCCCTCTTCATGATCCTCGTGATCATCATCGTCTCGCTCCTGACGTTCCTCATCTTCGTGAAGCTCCCGGCCGGGGACCCGGCTCGCCGGGCGGTCGGTCGCACCACGACGCCCCAGCAGATCGAGAACGCGCGCAGAGCGTTCGGTTTGGACAAGCCCCTCTACATCCAGTACTGGCGGTTCCTCCGAGGGTTCATCCCGTGGCCTCCGGGCGATCCGGTGCTCATGTTGAGCGGCCACCCCCCGCGGAGCCACGAGGGGCTCTGGCTCAACGAGGACGTCTACTACTCCTACGACGGCTTCGTCCCGGTGCGCGAGGAGCTGGCCCGGCGGATCCCCATCACCGGGACCCTCGCGATCGGCGCCGCCGTGCTCTGGCTGCTCCTCGGCATCCCGATCGGCATCCTGTCCGGCGTGCGGCGAAGATCCGTCGCCGACCGCGCGGCCATGATCTTCGCGATCGTCGGGGTCTCGATGCCGATCTTCTGGCTGGCGCAGCTCCTCTTATACGCGTTCTGGTTCAAGCTCGAGCTGTTACCCGAATCCGGGATCCCGATCGGGTACAGCGGCTGGGGAGGGGCGATGCGCGCCGCCCTCGAGGGCCGGTTCATCCTCCCCTGGGTCTCCCTCGCGTACATCAACGCGGCCTTCTACGCTCGCATGGTGCGCGGCAACCTGATCGAGACGATGAACGAGGACTACATCCGGACGGCCCGAGCCAAGGGCTTGTCCGAGCGTCGCGTGATCTACAAGCACGGTCTCCGCGGCGCCCTGACGCCGGTCGTGACGATGCTCGGCCTCGATGTCGGTCTCCTGCTCGGTGGCGCGTTCATCACCGAGACGGTCTTCGGGCTCCCGGGGATCGGTCAGAAGGCCGTCCAGGCGATCGGCACGAACGACTTCCCGACCGTGATGGGCGTGACGATCCTCGGCGCGTTCATCATCGCGGTCGCGAACCTGGTGGTCGACGTGGCGTACGCGTTCGTGGACCCGAGGGTGAGGTACACCTAGGTGGCGCAGCCACTCCTCGAAGTGAAGGACCTCAAGGTCCATTTCCCGACCGACGACGGCCTCGTCAAGGCCGTGGACGGGGTGAGCTACTCACTCGCGGCCGGGGAGACGCTGGGGATCGTGGGGGAGTCGGGCTCCGGCAAGAGCGTGAGCTCCCTCACGGTGATGGGTCTCATCAATCCCAAGCAGGCCACCATCTCCGGCGAGGTCTTCTTCCAGGGTCAGGACCTCCTGAAGCTCCCGAAGGACGAGATGCGCACGATCCGGGGGGCGAAGATCTCGATGATCTTCCAGGACCCGATGACATCGCTCCATCCGTTCTACAAGGTGGGGTACCAGATCGCCGAAGCGATCCTCGAGCATCAGGACATCTCGAAGAAGGAGGCCCACGACCAGGCCGTCGAGATGCTCGCCCGGGTGAACATCCCGCACCCGAAGGACCGCGCGGACCAGTATCCGCACGAGTTCTCCGGCGGCATGCGCCAGCGGGCGATGATCGCGATGGCCTTGTCGCTGAACCCCGATGTCCTGATCGCCGACGAGCCCACCACCGCGCTGGACGTGACCGTGCAGGCCCAGATCCTCGACCTGATCGACCGACTGAAGTCGGAGTTCAACGCGGCGGTCGTGATCATCACGCACGACCTGGGCGTGGTCGCGGAGCACTGCGACAACATCATGGTGATGTACGCCGGAAAGGCGGCCGAGTTCGGCGACACCGACGACATCTATTACAAGCCGCTCCACCCGTACACGTGGGGGCTGCTGAGCTCGATCCCGCGGCTCGATGAGGAACAGCAGGAGCGCCTGAATCCGATCCGCGGGTTGCCGCCGTCGCTGATCCAGGTCCCGTCAGGGTGCGCGTTCCATCCGCGCTGCCCGTACCGTTTCGATCCCTGCGATCGTGACGTCCCCGAGCTCCTCCCGGTGGACGGGCATCACGCGGCCGCGTGCCATCTCAGCCTGGCGGACAAGGAACGGATCCGCGACCAGGAGATCCTCGTTCGCCGATGAGCGTCCAGGCGCAGCCCGTCCCCGCGCAGCCGCCGGCTCCCTCCGGCGAGCCGCTCGTCAAGATCGAGGGGATCAAGAAGTACTTCCCGATCACGCAGGGCATCCTCTTCCAGCATCACGTGGGCAACGTGCATGCGGTCGACGGCGTGGATCTCGAGATCTACCCGGGCCAGACGGTGGGCCTCGTGGGGGAGACCGGGTGTGGCAAGTCCACCCTCGCGCGCGTGGTGATGCGCCTCTACGACGCCACGGAGGGGACGATCTGGTTCCAGGGGCAGGACATCACCCACCTCAAGGGCAAAGAGCTCCAGGAGCTCCGCGAGGACATGCAGATGGTGTTCCAGGATCCCTACGCATCCCTGAACCCCAGGAAGACCGTCGGCACGATCGTGGCCGAGCCGTTCCGGTTGCACCAGACGGTGCCGAAGAACCGGATCAAGTCCGAGGTCCAGCAGCTGATGGAGCTCGTCGGGCTCAACCCCGAGCACTACAACCGCTACCCCCACGAGTTCTCCGGCGGCCAGCGACAGCGGATCGGGGTGGCGAGATCCCTCGCGCTCCGCCCGAAGCTGATCGTGTGTGACGAGCCTGTTTCCGCGCTCGACGTCTCGATCCAGGCCCAGATCCTCAACCTGCTCGGCGATCTGCAGGACGAGTTCAACCTGACCTACCTCTTCATCGCGCACGACCTGTCGGTCGTCAAGCACGTCTCGGACCGCGTGGCGGTGATGTACCTCGGCAAGATCGTCGAGATGGCCGAGGGCGCCGCGCTCTACAAGACCCCGAAGCATCCGTACTCGGGAGCTCTCCTGTCCGCGGTGCCGATGGCGGACCCCGAGCTCGCGCGGCAGAAGCGGCGGATCATCCTCCAGGGAGACGTCCCGTCGCCGATCGATCCGCCATCGGGATGCCGGTTCCACCCGCGGTGCCCGCAGTCGCGGGCGATCGCGAAGGCCGAGGGGATCGACGGGCCGCACCCTCGCTGCGTCCAGGAGGAGCCGGAGCTCACGGAGCAGGGATCCGGTCAGGTGGCCGCCTGCCACTTCCCGTTGGAGGGAAGTATCATCGAGGGCGGCGACGCGGAAGCACGCTTCGAGGAGGGCGTCGTCGAGATGCAGGAGGGGTTGTCCGGCAACGAGGACACTCCACAGGACGGACCGTAGGCCGCGAGTTCGCAGGCTCACCGCGCTGGGAGGAACGTGTCGTGCTGAACGCAGTCGTGATCGTGATCGACATCATCGCGTCGCTGTTCCTGATCCTGTCGATCCTGTTGCACTCCGGGCGGGGGAGCGGGATGTCGGAGCTCTTCGGCGGATCGTCCACCCTCGCGGGCGGGACGGCGCTCGAGCGCACCCTCGACCGGGTGACCGTCGTCACGGCGATCGTATGGGGCGTCTGCACGTTCTGGCTCGCGTGGAAGTGGACCCCCGGCTCATAGGGCTTGGTAGCATCCACCGCGGACCTCGTCGGAGTGGCGGAACTTGGTAGACGCGCTAGGTTGAGGGCCTAGTCCCCTTCACAGGGGGTGGGGGTTCAAATCCCCCCTCCGACACCCCAGAAACGCCCCCGCGCCGACGGCCCGGGGGCGCCTCCGTCTCACGGATCGTCGAACGCCTCTCCGAGAACTGGTCCGCGATGCGCTGCGTGGCGTCTGACTTCATGCTCGGCACGACGTGGAGTAGATGTCAGCGGCTCGGCGCTAGGAGGAGACGGAGGAATGAGTCAACGATCATCAAGCGCCACGTCGACGCTCCGGACGATCCCGCGCACTCTCTCCTTCGAGAACCCCAGCACGTCGGCGATCCTGCCGATCCTCTCTCCCTCAAGGAGGAGCGAGAGAAGGACCTTCTCTCGCTCGTCGAAGGGATACACGAGCATGAGTGGCGCGTAGTCCACGCAGCAATCCACCGTGAGCCGAGCCGTCGAGATCTGCTCGTTCGCAAGGATGGGGGTGGCCGTCATCGATCCTTCCACCTGAAGAAGATCGGTGACCGCACCTGCAACGAGGACATCTTGCGGGATCGAGATCTCCGCGAAAACTCCCTCTTCGACAAGTGGGTCGAGTGGCTGGTTCGCCGAGATGTCCTCCGTCGAAACGACGACTGTCACCAACTCTCCATCAAACGGGATCGCCTCGGATCGTCGGTGGTCCAGGACGACGAACGTGCTCACCGCGGTCGCTACCACCAGAACGATCGCACCGATGACCAAGTTCCATGTCTTCACGTTCGACTCCCTCAGTCGCGTCTACGCAGACCTCCACCATCGGCCACTTCTGCCCCCCGCTTCATTCTCTTTCCGAGGCGCTCTAGTCGGCCTCGCTCCGGATCTCATGGTCGGAAGCACGGCGGAAGGCCGAAGCAGGGAGACCCGGTGCTCCCGGCGAGTCCCGACGCAAGCGACCGATGGGACAAGGGGAGGGCTCCAACACCAGCGCCTACCTGCACGAATCGAGATCGGTCGCACTTGACCGACTGAAGGGTCCAGAGCACGATGCCGGGCGATGGCTCGAAAGGAAACAGCCGGAGGGTCACTGCTGGCACGCGCGATCCTCGCGTTGTCGCTGATGATCGGGTTCTACCTCTTGGCCCTGGGGATCGTCGTCGGGCTCGGCGCGATCGCCGTTCTGCAGGTCACCAGCTCGCAGTCGTCTGGGGCGTCGTGGCGCCTCCTCATCTTCGTCGCGCTGGCGGTCTTCGCGGTCGTGAAGGGGATCATCCCGAGGCGTCAGAAGTTCGTCGAGCCTGGGCCTCGACTGACTGAGGACGAGCAACCGGAGCTGTTCGAAGAGATCCGCCGGACCGCCGAGGCGACGGAGAGCGCGATGCCCGAAGAGGTCTACCTCGCGCCCGATGTGAACGCCGGCGTCGCCCACGTCGGAGGCTTCGTTGGGATCGGCTCTCGTCCGATCATGATCCTCGGCTTGCCTCTGATCGCCGTGCTGCGCGTCTCCGAACTCCGGGGCGTGATCGCACACGAGTTCGGCCACTACGTCGGTGGAGAGACGAAGCTCGCCCCGCTGATCTACCGGACCCGCGATGCGATCAGCCGCACGGTCTTCGGGCTCGCAACCAGCGACCAAGGATTCCAGCAACTCCTGAGCTTCCCGTTCCTCTGGTACGGGCGTCTGTATCTGCGCGCGACCCAGGCCGTCTCCCGCCGGCAGGAGCTCGACGCCGACCGGATGGCCGCGCGGGTCGCCGGGGGCACGTCGATGGAGAGCGGGCTCGTCAAGATCCACGCCGCGGGGCTCGCGTTCGGTCCCTACATGAACGAGCTCGGGGCGGTGCTGTTCTCCGGATCCCTGCCACCGGTCGCCGAGGGGTTCTCGCGGTTCCTGGAGGGCAGCGAGACTCGGGCTGCCCTCGATCGCGTGACCGAGGAGGATCTGCGCGAGGGCAGGTCGGATCCGTACGACAGCCACCCTTCGCTCAGGCAGCGCCTCGACGCCCTGAAGGACGCCCCGCACCAGCCGGCGCTCGTCCCCGACCCGGCCGCCATCGAGCTCCTCCAGAACGAACCGATCCTGGAAGGCGCGCTGCTCACGCGGATCACTCGCGTCGACGTTCCCTCCCTCAAGCCGATCGGGTGGGACGACGTCGGGTCGGTCTGGCTGGCGATCTGGCGGAAGCGCTGTCAGGAGGAGCACAAGGCCCTCGCCGGGATCACGCCAGACATGCTTCCCCGCGTGTGCCAGGACCCGGCCGCCCACGAAAGGCTGATCAGGCTCCCCAAGCCCGGGTTGAGTCGGCACAACGTTCTCTGGTCGGTCATCGGGGCGGCCCTCGCGGTCGTGCTGACGCGACGCGGATGGGCGATGGATGCGGGTCCGGGCGACCCCGTTGTCGTGTCGAGGGACGGGTTGGTGATCGAACCGTTCGATGTGATGCCGCACCTGCTGGACGGGCGGTTGAGCGGGGAGGCCTGGCAACGGACATGCGGCGAGGCCGGGATCGCCGGCATCGATCTCGGCGACGCCGCCATCCCTGAAGCGGACATCGGCGGGGGCGGCGGGACTGCCGCTCCGCATGGACAGATCACGACGTAGCGCACCACGCGTGATCCTCGACGCTGGACGTGCTCCGGGGCTCGCTGCATCCATCGCTCAACGGGGAGCCGAACTCGCCTCCACGCGGTCCTGGGACGAGGGTTCCACCGGGCGCCTTCGGAGCGAGAACGGAACACTCGTCAGGACGGCACGCTCCTCGAACAGGAGCAGACGCTTCACGAAGAGTGCGGTCTGGTTGTGCAGGAAGAGATGCCAGGAACGGCGCACGATCAGCTCCGGGATCACGACGTTGACGATCGTGTTCGGCTGCTTCGTGTATCGCCGGACCTCATCGAGGATCGGAACGGTCAGGTCCCGGAACGGAGCCTCCACGATGTCGAGCGGCACCGGCAGCCGGGCGTCGAACCAGTCGTCCTGGATCCGCTGCCCTCCCTCGGGATCGAGCTGGAAGTGGATCGCTCGCGTCTCCGCCGACCCCAGCGACATCGCGTACCGAACCGCCCTGATCGACGCGGCGTTGACCGATGAGACGAACGCCAGCGTCACGATCCGATGCGGGATCAGGGCACGTCCGTCGACCCCTCGGAGCTCATCACCGTTCCCGAGGTGGACGGGGACGTCGGTCACCACCACGTTCCTCTCACGGAGGAGGCGCAGCTTGAGGTGCAGGATGCCCCGGCGCCGGAGGAGATACGTCGCCAGACCGCCGCTGATCTGTTCGGGGATCACGATCGTGACGCAGTCGTTCGGCGCACGATCGAGCGAAGCGATCCGCCGCTTGACCACGTCGTAGAGGCTCGAACCGGGGATCACTTCGAGGGGAGGACCATCTCCGGCGAACCGCCGCCATCGATCCGAGAGATCGCCCGGCGGGGTGCGACCGACGGCCGGATACACCGCGATGACCCCCGGCTGACGGATCCCGCGGACGTACCCGAGCGCCTCCGCGGTCGACGCATCGAGGTCGGGGACCAAGAGGATCACCTGCGAGTTGGTCATGCGCTCGGCATCGGGTCGCTCCCGTGCCAGCTCGGCCGCCACGCCCCCGTAGTGACGGTGGATCGACACGAACACCGGCACCAGCACCGCCATGATCACGATCGAGAGCCACGCCCCGTCGGGCGTCTTCGAGATGATCACGACGATCAGCACAACGAACGTGGTGACGGCGCCGATCGTGTTGATGACGATGGACCGACGCCACCCGCGTACCGCCGATGCGCCCTTGCGACCTTCCTTCAGCCAGTGCCGGACCATGCCGGACTGCGACAACGTGAACGAGGTGAACACCCCGACCACGTAGAAGTTGATCAGGGTGCTCAGCTCCGCATCGAACGCGTAGATCATCACGGCGGACAGGAATCCGAGGACGATCACCCCGTTCGAGAACACGAGCCGGTCCCCCCGGTTCACGAACTGGCTCGGCATGTAGCGATCCCGCGCCAGGATCGAGGCGAGACGAGGGAAGTCTTGATAGGCCGTGTTCGCGGCCAGGATCAGGATTAGGGCGGTGAACGTCTGGACCACGAAGAAGCCGGCGGATCCGTCCCCGAACACCGCGATCGCGATCTGTGCCACGACGGATCGTTGCTCGCTGGCGACCACGCCGTCGATGTGCGTGGACAACCACGAGATGCCGAGGAACATCGTGATCGCGAGCGCCGCCATCACCGCGAGCGTCGAGGCCGCGTTCCTCGACTGTGGTCGCCGGAAGGCAGGAACGCCGTTCGAGATGGCCTCGACGCCGGTGAGCGCGGTGGCACCGAGAGAGAACGCCTTCAGGATCGCGAAGATCCCCACGGCACCCGCGACGGTGGCAGCGTCGTGCAGGGGTTCCACGTCGACCCCGACCGCGGGGCATCCCCCGAGACATCCCGTCAGCCCGATGGCGATCAGCGCGAGGATCGCCACGATGAACCCGTAGGTCGGGATCGCGAACAAGGTTCCCGACTCCTTGGCGCCGCGCAGGTTCAGCAGCGTGATGAGCGCGACGAAGGCGATCGAGAGGAGCACCTTGTGCTCGTGCAGCCAGGGGAACGCGGACGCGATCGCGAACACGCCGGCCACGATCGAGACGACGACCGTCATCATGTAGTCGAACATCAAGGCGGCCGCGGCGATCAGTCCCGGAACGTCTCCGAGGTTGTCCTTGCTCACGATGTAGGCACCGCCGCCGTTCGGATACGCCTTGACGGTCTGCCGATACGACATCACGACGATCGCCATCAGCGAGGCGATGGCGGCCGCGATCGGGAGCACGTAGGGCTGGGGGCTGGCGGTGACCAGGGAGAGCGCCACCAGGATCTCGCCGGTCGCGTACGCCACGGACGACAGTGCGTCGGACGCGAAGACGGGGAGGGCCACCACCTTGGGCAACAGGGTGTGCTCCAGCCGGTGGCTCGCGAACGCCCGGCCAACGAAGACCCGTTTCAGTGCGACGTTCGCCATGTGCGCTGCGTCCGGTGTCCGTTGGTATCGGCGTCCATCTCGAAGCTCGATCCGACGATCGCGTCGGGATCGGTGTCGGCCTCCAGACCCGTGAGGAGGTGATCGACCAGCTGCGCCTCGCGGGAGGCGTCGACCCATTCCCGATGGATCTGCCACGCGCGGAACGCGGGACCGATCAGGACGCCAAGACAGCCACCGATCAGGATCCCGACGAGGAGATCTCCGCCTCCGCCTGCCGCGAGTATCGAGAGCGAGTGCATGATCGAAGCGTGCACCGGGAGGCATAGCGACGGAGTAGGGAAGAGGCGCGCCGCCGTAAGGGTTCTGTAAGGGTTCCGCCGAGGCCCGAGAGCCACCTTGCTACCCTCCGGCGGGAGGCTCGGGATGATACGGGTGAGGGATCGCCGGAGGTGGCCGCGCTTCCTCCGTCACGCGGTGACC
>JBOGVC010000084.1:0-10631 GCA_050695275.1 Actinomycetota bacterium
TCGCTGTTCCTCGACTCGGGGGAGTGGCAGGCCGAAGAGGTCACGGAGGAGACGCTGTTCCACGCGGCCGACCGGGTGGTGGCCGCCGCGAGAGCGGCCGGCGCCCTCCTCGGTGGCCGTGACCCCCGGCTCACGCCGGGCTCGTGGTGCGCGTGGTGTCCGCGCGCGTTCGTGTGTCCGAGCGCGGAGGTCCGGCCGTCCTAGTTGAGGTTCGGATCCAACGGCATCGTGGCGAGGAGCCGGAAACCGGGTCCCAACCGCCTCACGGCGCTCGTCCAGAGGCCCTCTGGATCGTCCGTGAAGACGTCGCCCGGCTGCGCGGGGGTCGAGTGCCACGAATCCCCCGCGATCTCCGCTTCCAACTGCCCTGCGCCCCAGCCCGCGTACCCGGCGAAGACCCGGGCCCGCCGGAGGCCCCCGAGCGAATCGGCATCGCTCTCTTCGGGCAGGAACCCGATCGAGTCGAGCGCGAGGACGCCGGCGCGGCCGGGGTCAACGAAGTCCGCCAGCACGACGGCCGACTCCGGTTGCACCGGTCCGCCCCGGAAGAGCGGATCTCCGGTCGGCACCAACGGCGAAAGCGGCGGCGCAGCCTCCTCCACCGTGGCCTCGAGCGGCTGGTTCAGGACGACCCCGACGGCCCCCTCGTCGTCGTGATGGCCGATCAACACCACCGTCCGGCGGAAGTTCGGGTCCCACAGGCTGGGACCGGACACGAGCAGGTGACCTCGGAGGCTGTCCACCCCGACATCGTCTCAGGAAGGGTCGCGACCCGCTTCTCGGTTGCTAAGGTTCGCCGCATCTCATTCGGGGGGAGCATGCAGTGGTCAAAGACCTCTACGAGATCGGCGAGATCCCCCCTGTCGGCCACGTGCCCGGTCGGATGCACGCTCAGGTGGTGCGACCAGACCGCTTCGGCGAACCACTGGAGGCGATCCGCGACGAGGTGATCGACGTCCCCGAGCTCGGCCCGACGGACGCGCTCGTCCTGGTGATGGCGGCAGGGGTGAACTTCAACAACGTCTGGGCGGCTCGGGGGGTGCCCGTCGACGTCACGCAGACGCAGGCGCGGTGGGGAGAGCCGACGGATTTCCACATCGTCGGCTCGGACGCGTCGGGCATCGTCTACGCCCTCGGCTCGAAGGTCACCGGCCTCGCGGTCGGCGATCACGTCGTGGTGCACGCGGGACAGTGGGATCCGGCCGACCCCTGGGTCCTGGACGGGAACGACCCGGGTCTCGCGCCGACGTTCCGCGTCTGGGGGTACGACACGTGCTGGGGGTCCATGGCGCAGTTCACGAAGGTGCAGGCACATCAGTGCCTCCCGAAGGCCGAGGGGCTCACGTGGGAGGAGGCCGCCGCGCCCACCCTCACGGGGTCCACCGCGTACCGCATGCTGCACGGATGGCCGCCGCACACCGTGCAGCCGGGTGACGTGGTGCTCGTGTGGGGTGGGGCCGGGGGGCTCGGCTCCCTCGCGATCCAGCTCGTCGCGCTGGCGGGAGGGCGCCCGGTGGCGGTGGTCTCCTCGGAGGAGAAGGCCGAGTACTGCCGACAGCTGGGCGCGGTCGGATCCGTCAACAGGAAGGACTTCTCCCACTGGGGCGTGCCCCCCGCGTGGGACTCGCCGGACTGGAAGACATGGCTCGACGGCGCGAAGGGATTCGGCAAGGCGATCTGGGACGCGGTGGGGGAGAAGGTGAGCCCTCGGATCGTGTTCGAACATCCCGGGCAGGACACCATCCCCACGTCGAACTTCGTGTGCGACCGCGGGGGGATGATCGTGATCTGCGCGGGCACGACGGGCTACGACACGATGATCGACGTCCGCTATCTCTGGTACCTCCAGAAGCGGTACCAGGGCTCCCATCTCTTCAACGACGAGCAAGCGGCGGCGTTCAACGACCTCGTGCGTGCGGGCAAGATCCGCGCCACGCTCGGCCACGCCTACCCCTACGAGGAGGCCGGGCTCGCGCACCAGCTGATGGGGGACGGAGAGCTGCCGGAGGGGAACGTCGCGGTCCTGGTCGGCGCACCACCGGGTGCGACCGGCGCCGACTAGCCGGCGACCTGCACCAACTCGACGAGCACCCCGCCCATGTCCTTCGGATGGACGAAGGCGATCAGCGTGTCGCGTGAGCCTCGCCGCGGCACCTCGTCCACGAGACGCACGCCCTCGTCCCGGAGCCGGACGAGCGACGCCGCGAGGTCGTCCACGCGATAGGCCACGTGGTGCACGCCCGGGCCGCGCGTCGCGAGGAACCGGCCCACCGGCGTGTCCGCGCCCAGCGACCCCAGCAGCTGGATGAAGGACGTCCCCGCCGGGAAGAGGACCTCCTCGACACCTTGATCCTCCACGCGTTCCCGATGGGAGGGTTCGACCCCGAGCGTGCGCCGATAGCGCTCGATGGATCCCTCGAGATCGTCGACCGCGATGCCGACGTGGTCGATGTCGAGGATCACCGCTTCCTCCGCATCCTCGGCTGCATCCGCCCGATCAGATCCTGCGCGGCCGCCACGTGGTACAGGGGAAGCCCCAACGCCCGGGAGACGGCCGCGATGCCTTGCGCACGAAGGTCGTCGTCGGGCTTCGCGCCGTCCCGATGGGGCGCACGCAGCACGTAGAACTCCACGAGGTCGAGGAACTGGACCAGCGACGGGGTGAGCCCGCCTCGCTCGTACGCGTAGATCGTCTGCCGGGACGACGGGGCGGCATCCTCGGCGGCCGCGGCATCGACCGATCGGTAGCCCGCCGCCTTCCGCAGATCGCGGAGCAGCGCGCCCACGACCGTCCGGTCCTCGGTGCTGATCGGGGGCTGCTTCGTCCGGGCCACGGCCGAACGATAGCCGAGCTTCCACGTCACTCGGCTGCGACTTTCGGCCCAGAGCGGCGTCCCCCATCTGGGGCCGAAGGTCCGATTCACGGGTGAGGGAGAAGGGTATACGGTGACCATCCGACCAGGTCCAGCCCAAGTCCAGACAAGGCCCCAGAAGGTATCCCGCACGGCGCATCTCGGAGGAACGGTGACGGAGAAGAGCCACAGCGCAGCGGCGGCGGCCCTCATCGCCGGCTCGAGCACGCTCCGAGCCGGACGCGCCGACGTCTTCCGTCAGCGGGAGCGGACCAAGCGGAAGCGCCTCATCCGGGCCATCGTGATCGTCAGCTCGCTGGACGCCTACCTCTGGTGGCGCTACTCGTCGGGCCGGCCCCTCAAGCTCCCGACCATCCCGGACAGCTTCCCGTGGGAGATCTACCTCCCGGGAGGTCTCCTGATCATCGCGATCGGGCTGATGATCGCGCTGCCGCTGATGACCGGGCGCTCGCCACACATCACGGTGTATCCGGAGCAGGTCGAGGTGGGGCTCACCGACGTGACGGGGCTCAACCTCCAGGTGGACGAGGTGATCCGGACCCTCGACGTCTTCCTCGGCTACGGGACGTTCCGGGACGAGCTCGGAGGGACGCCCCGGAGGGGGATCCTGTTCGAAGGACCACCGGGAACGGGCAAGACCTACCTGGCGAAGGCGATGGCGAAGCAGGCCGGGGTCCCGTTCCTGTTCATCTCGGCGTCGTCGATGGTGTCGATGTTCCAGGGCATGACCGCCTATCGCATCCGGTCGTTCTTCAAGGCGCTCCGGAAAGCCGCGCGCAAGGAAGGGGGCGCGATCGGCTTCATCGAGGAGATCGACGCGATCGCGGGATCGAGGGATCGCATGAGCCCGGCGACCCCGGTGGCGATGGATCGGAGCGTCAGTCACTTCATGGGCCCCGCGGAGAGCGGGATGGTCAACGAGCTGCTGATCCAGATGCAGTCGTTCGACCAGCCGCGTCTGCGCACGAGGATCCGCGGCAAGGTCCTGGCGTGGCTGAACGGCTACCTCCCGACGAGCTGGCAGTTCAAGATGCTCGGGCCCGAGTACCACAACCTGCTGCTGATCGCCGCCACGAACCGGGCCGACTCGCTCGACCCGGCGCTGATGCGGCCCGGCCGGTTCGACCGGAGGCTGTACTTCGATCTCCCGACGCAGAGCGAGCGGGAGGACCTGATCGACTACTTCCTCGGGCGGAAGAAGCACCACGAGCAGCTGGACGACCAGTCGGTCCGGGCCCGGATCGCCCACGAGTGCTTCGGGTACACCCCCGTGATGATCGAGCACCTGTTCGACGAGTCGCTGCTCGTCGCGTTGCGCGACGGCCGCCGCGAGATGCACTTCGACGATGTGATGGAGGCGAAGTTCGCCGAGGAGATCGGCCTGAAGCAGGCGGTGACCTACACCGAGAACGATCGGCGCTCGGTGGCGGTGCACGAGGCCGGCCACGCGGTCGTCGCCCACTTCCTCGGGCAGAACCGCCGCCTCGAGGTCCTCTCGATCATCAAGCGCCGCGGATCCCTCGGGTTGCTCGCGCACGGCGACGAGGAGGAGCGGTTCACGCGGAGCAGAACCGAGATCGAATCCGGCATCGCGATCGCGCTCGGCGGTCTCGCCGCCGAGGAGCTGGTCATCGGGGAGTCGGGGACCGGACCCGCGAGCGACCTCATGATGGCCACCCAGCTGGCGGCCCAGATGGTCGGATCGTTCGGGATGGCAGGCTCCTTGATCTCCTTCGACGCGGTCTCGCACGGGCCGATCGGCGGCGCGAACCTGGTGGCCAAGGTCCTGGCCGACGACCGCGGCAAGCAGAGCGTGGAGGACATCCTCACGGCGCAGAAGGAGCGCGTGCTGGAGGTGCTCGCCGAGAACCGCGACGTGCACTCGGCCCTGGTGCAGGCGCTCGTGGAGCGCGACGAGCTCATCCGCGACGAGATCCTCGCGGTGATCCACGAGGCCCTCGCCGCCCGGGCCTGACCGCTCGCCCCGTCCACGCGATCGTGGCCGCGTCCGCGTCCCACGATCGACCGCCGTAGACTCGATCCGTGAGCCCGTCCACCCGATCCGTGATCGTCGCAGGCGCGCGGACGCCCACCGGGAAGTTCCGCGGCGCGTTCTCGGAGCTCCGGGCGGTCGAGCTCGGGGCGCACGCGATCCGCGCCGCCGTCGAGCGGGCCGGCATCGCCGGCGAACAGGTCGACTACACGATCATGGGTCACGTCCTGCAGGCCGGAGCCGGCCAGATCACGTCGCTGCAGGCGTCGATCGGCGCCGGCCTGCCCAAAGACGTCCCGGCGATCACGGTCAACAAGGTCTGTCTCTCGGGGATGTCGGCGATCGCGATGGCGGATCAGATGATCCGGGCAGGCGAGATCGAGGTGGCGGTCGCCGGCGGGATGGAGTCGATGACGAACGCCCCGTTCGTCCTCCCGAAGGGTCGGGAAGGCGTGCGACTCGGAGACACGGAGCTGATCGACTCGATGATCCACGACGGCCTGTGGTCGTCGTTCCTCGATCACCACATGGGTGAGGGCGCGGACGAGGTGGGCGCGGAGCTCGGCCTGACCCGGGAGGACCAGGATGCCTGGGCGGCACGTTCGCACCGGCGCGCGCACGCGGCGTGGGAGTCCGGAAGGATGATGGAGGAGGTCGTGCCCGTCGAGGTCCCGCAGCGCCGGGGCGCCTCGGTCACGGTCGAGCGCGACGAGGGGATCCGCCCCGACACGTCACCGGAGTCGCTCGCGGGACTGCGGCCGGCGTTCCGTCCCGACGGCACGATCACCGCGGGGAACGCCTCCCAGATCTCCGATGGCGCCAGCGCGGTCGTGGTGATGAGCGCCGAGCGCGCGGAAGAGCTCGGGGTGACACCGCTCGCCGAGATCGTGGCGTACGGGATGTCCTCCGATCGGTATCCGTCACTGCAGACCGTTCCGGCGATGGCGCTGGAGCGCGCGCTGAAGAAGTCGGGTCTGGCGGCTTCGGACCTCGGGCTCGTCGAGATCAACGAGGCCTTCGCCTCGGTGCCGATCCACTCCGCCCGGCTGCTCGGCGTCGAGGACGAGATCGTGAACGCGAACGGGGGAGCGGTCGCCCTCGGACATCCGATCGGCTCCTCGGGCTCGAGGATCGTCCTCACCCTCGTGATGGAGATGCGGCGGCGCGGCGTCGACCTCGGGGGCGCCGCGATCTGCGGCGGCGGGGGACAGGGTGACGCGCTCGTCCTGCGGACGGCGTAGCGGCTACTTCGCCTTGCCTTGCGAGAGCTGACGCAGCTCGCGGACGAGTGCCTGTTCGGCTTTCACCCAATGGTTGGGGTCGTGCTCGACCTCCTCCGCGACGGGCTCGGGCGCGGACCGATCCTCCCCAGGCTCCGTCGGCGCCGGGCCGGCCGCACCGCCTGCCGGGAGGAAGACCGTGAACGAGGAGCCGCCGCCCTCGCGGGGTTCGATCTTGGCCCACCCGCCCTGCACCTCGGCGAGCCGGCGCACCATCGGGCTGAGCGAGGTCTCGGATGAGGCCTCCGCGTCTTCGACGACGATCAGTGCGCCGCCTCGCTCGTGGAGGAGCCGCACCGTGATCGTCTTGCCCGCGGGGGTGCGGTCGGCGACGCCACCGAGCAGGCCGAGCAGGATCTGCTCGGTCCTGGTGCGGTCGACCGAGATGGTGACGGGCTCCGCCTCCACGCGCACGTCCTGGTCCGCCTCGATCCCGGACTCCTCCACGACGCGGCGCATCAGCGATTCGAGGTCGGTGTTCCGCCACTCGAGGGCGATCGTGCCGGTCACGAGGGAGTCGATGTCGGACAGGTCGCGGATCGTGTTGTCGAGCCGGCGGGCGTGCGCGGTGAGCTGCTGGACGAGCTGTGACTGCTCCTTGGCCCCGGGCTTGTGCTTGAGGAGCTGCGCCACGCCGATCATCCGCGAGATCGTCTTCTGCGCGTCCATCGACATCTCCTTCAGGAAGGGCGTCGACGTTCGACGATCCTCCACGGGAGCGGTGTCGTCGGTCTCCTGGTGCTCGTGCTTCGGGCTCTGGAGCTCGCGCATCTGATCGGCCATCTGGTGCTGCCGGAGCTTCGCCTGGACCTCCTCGAGTTGTTCGGCGTCGAGCGTTCCCTGCCGCTCCAACTCGCGGACCCGCTCCTCGGCGGCCATCAGCTTCTCGCTCTGCCCGGCCAGCCGCTCCTGGGTCGCCGTCAGCAGCTCGTCGAGGTGCGCGCGACCTTCGTCCTCGGCGACCTCCAGCGCTCGCCGCGCCTCGATCTCCTGGAGACGGCGGTTCATCTCGGTGTTCGCCTGCGCCGCGGACTCGAGCTCGGCCGTGAGGCGCTCCGCCCGTTCGGCGAGGCGTGCACTCTCTTCCTGCGTCAAGGCGTCGGAGCTCTCGAGCGCCACCCGGCTGGCGCGCTCCGTCGCGAGCTCGGCCTGCGCCTTGTCCAGCGCGGCCTTGAGCTTCGCGATCTCCTCGGCGAGCGCGTGACGATCCTCCTGAGCCCGACGGACCTCGTTCGCCGCGCCGTCGAAGGCACCCTGGCGCTCGGACAGCCCGTGCTGGAGGAGCTCGATGCGGTCGTGCGCCGCCTGGAGCTCTGCCCGAGCGCTCTCCAGGTCGACGACCCGCGCCTCCGATTCCGCACGTGCCGCTTCGAGGTCGGCGCCGGCGGCGGCCACGCGAGCGCTGGCCTCTTCCGCGCCCCTGGCGGCGGCCGTCACGCGATCCTCGTACTCCTGCTCGGTCTTGGCGAGGTCCGCCGCGTGCCGGGTCTCGGCCTCGGCCAGTTGGGTCTGGAATTCTTCGCGGAGCGTGCGGACCTGGTCCTCCAGCTCCGCCTCCCGCTCGACGAGCTCGGCTCGGTGCGACGCCTGCAGGCTCTCGACCTCGGCCTTCACCGTCCGGAGCTCATCGGTGAGCTCCGCCGCCCGCTGTTCCTCGCTCCGCAGCGCCCGGAGCTCGCCGCGCGCGTCGTCCAGTTCGGTGCGGGCGCTCCGCAGCTCCGACTGCATCGCGTCCATCGCGTCGCGCGCGTGGAGTGCCTCCAGCTGCACGGCGTCCAACTCTTCCTGGAGCTCACGCGAGCGCTCCGCCTGACGCTGCAGCGTCTCCACCTGCTGGATCGTCATCGAGAGCTGTGTCTGCGCCCCTTCGAGCTCCGCCCGGAGGCCCATCGCCTCGGCTTCCACCTGCTTGAGGTCCTCGGTGGCCGGTCCGGCGATCGTGTCCCTGCGAGCCAGCAGCTCCCCGGCGATCCGGTCGCGCTCGGCCGTGACGCTGTGCAGGCGCTGCTCGAGGGCGCGAACGGCGGACTCGGCCTTGACCGCGCGCTCCTCGTCCTCACGGCTGCGACCCGGGGGCTGCTCGCGGATCATCCGCTGCGCCGCCTGGAGCTCGTCGAGGGTGGCGCGATACTGGTCCTGCAAGAGGGTCACCCGCTGTTCGGCTTCCTGCGCGCGGGTCTCGGCTCGACGGCGGGCTTCGGCTTCTTCCTTCATCCCCGGCTGGGGAGCCTGGATCACGCGCTTCGCCGACGCGCCCGCCGCGCGTCCGGGGATCACGGGGACGCGCTGTCTGAGCTCCTGACCGCTCGATCCCTCCGCACCCCGGAGCATGGGGGCTCCGGCCGCGAGCACGACGAGGATCAACGCGCCGGCAAGGAAGAACATGTTGGTCCGCCACGCTCCCGCGGCACCCGCGATGTCGTCCGCGGGTCGCGACAGTTCCACGGCGGCGGTGCTGCCGGCACCGGAGGGGAAGTGGAGGCCCACCGTCACGATCAGGCGCCCGTCCACGAGCCGTGTCTGGGGCTCGCCGCGGAAGGCCGCGCTGATGCGCGAGCGCTCTCCCGTCAACCGCTGGCCGATGTTGCCGTCCTCGCTCGAGAAGAGGATCTCGCCGCTCGCCGCGTACAGGGTCACGCTCTCGAAGTCGCTGGGATCGAAGACGACATCGTCGATCGCGCGGGTGAGTTCCCGGATCCGCTCGGAGGGAAGAGCTCGTTCCAGATCGACGGGATCGAACACGAGGGTGAGCGAACTGTCGACGAGGGCCTCCGCCTGCTCGGCGACGGCGTCGCGAGCCGCCGCACGCGCGCGGACGCTCATCCAGAACGAACCGGCTACCCCGAGAACGAGCAGCGCGATGAGTGCGACGTGAACCCTGCGTGCCAGCCCGTTCCCAGTCAGCATGTGCGTACCAGCCCCCTGTGCGGTCTCCCGGCCTCGTTATCGGCACGGCTCCCGAGCAGGTTCAGTGCCGGCCGGGGGATTCCTCTTGGTCATTCGGGAGGGTCGGATGACCTAGGTCGGATGGCGGTGCTCCGTGCAGCAGCGGATGGCCGACCGCCTCACGTCATGCCTCGACGAGCGTGGTGTCCGCGACGCGCCACATCGTGCCTGTCCAGACCAGCGTCGTCCGCCGGATGGCACTCGGGCAACAATGGGCGTCGCCCTGTCGATAGACCGATGCGGTGAGCACGAGGCCGGGCGAGCCCAACGGCCCCGGCTCGATGCGCCCGTCGCAGAGATCCCGCTGGAACGTCTCCTTCAACCGGGCGAGATCGACGACGGACCATCGCCCGCACGCCCCGGAGCCGCCGACCCCCTCGAAGAGCAGGGCGTCGTCCGAACCGTCGCCGGTCACGTCCCCCGTCGAGAGCTGGATCTCCTGGATGCCGTCCTCGGGATCGTGCCGTCTGACGAAGGCCGTTCGCCAGTGTGGTTCCGCATCGAACCGGTGCCAGACGGCCACGCCTCGGGGGAGCCGGGCGAAGTCGGTGCCGGGCTCCGCCCAGGCGATCAGCACCATGACGCCTCGGTCCGTGGACGCGAACCACTCGCCCGTGACGTGCGCGCCGTGCGGGATCAGCTCCTCCGGGGGGAGCTCGGGAGGTGAGAGGTCGGCCGCGAACACGGTCGGCATGGTTCCCGGCTCCGGGTCGGGGCTCGGGCTCGGCTCGGGGCTCGGAGACGGCTCGGGACTGGGAAAGGTCGTCGCGCTCGCGCTCACGCTCGGCGGCGGCGCTTCCGACCCGCACCCGATCGTCACGAGCGCGATGCTCAACGCTCCGACCCAGGTCCGCATCGTTCGATGCTATCGGCGTTCGGGCGACCGACTCGGAGCGCCCCGCGTAGGATGCGCGCGTGTCCTCGTCCGGCGCGCGCAGCGTCTCCGATTCGGAGGTGACCCTCACCCAGATGATGGAGGTGACGGACGCGAACATCGCCGGGAACGTCCACGGGGGCGCGATCATGCGCCTCGTGGACACGGCCGCCGCCCTGGCCGCGATCAAGCATTCCGGGGGCGTGGCCCTCACCGTCGGGATCGACGAGATGTCGTTCCTGGAGCCCGTCCACATCGGCGAGGTCGTCGTCCTCAAAGCATGCGTGAACGACGTCGGCCGGACCTCGATGGAATGCGGGGTCCGGGTCGAGGCGCAGGACCCGTTCACCGGCGCGGTCCGGCACGTGAACAGCGCGTACCTCGTCTTCGTCGCCGTGGATCCGGCGGGCCGTCCTCGACCGGTCAGCCCGCTGGTCGCCGAGACGGACACGCAACGTCGGCGCCAGCAGGAGGCGAAGCTCCGGCGAGAGCGCCGGATCGCGCACAAGGAGGCGATCGACACCGCTCGGGCCGCGAAGGACGCCCCAGGGGGCGTCTGACGTCCCATCCGGGCCGACGGCCTCCCATCGGGGTTCTCCGTCTGCGTGGGAGGATGGCCAGAAGAACAGAGAGACGACGAGAGGACCATCGGATGACTTCGGAAC
>JBOGVC010000085.1:0-13571 GCA_050695275.1 Actinomycetota bacterium
GACGGCATCGTGGCGGACATGCACGAGGACGGCACGCTCTCGGGCTTCTCCGCGACCTGGTATCCGGGAGCGGACGTCTCGGAGGTCGCGTAGCACCTCGACGGAAGGTGTGAGATGGACACGGACGGGGCGGGGGCTGCGGCGCGGCCCCCGCTCGCTCCGCGCCCTGATCGCATGAGTCGCTTGGCGCTCCGGAGCGCCGGCGTCCCGTTCCGGGTCAAGGTCGCCGTGGTCTGGCTCGGGATCCTCGGGGTGCTCGGGTTCCTGTTCTGGGCTTCCTCGTTCGACAACGTCTGGATCCGGGAGCACATCGGCTTCATCGCCCGGGGACTCGTCTTCACCCTCGGGATGGCGGCGGGCGGGATCGTCCTGGCGATCGTGCTGGCGCTCCTCGGCGCGCTGGGGCGACTGTCCCGGAACCCGATCGCCTACGGCGTGAGCGGCTTCTACACGTCGTTCTTCCGGGGCACCCCGCTCCTCGTCCAGCTGTTCCTGTTCTACCTCGCGCTCCCGCGTCTGGGGATCAATCTCACCGCGAAGTTCCCCGACCTGCCCGGTGGACTCGTCGATATCCTCACGCGTCCCGCGTTCCAGGTCGGGATCGTGGTGCTCGGCTTGAACTACGGCGCCTACATGACCGAGATCTTCCGCGCGGGTATCCAATCGGTCAGTCACGGGCAGAGCGAGGCGGCCGACGCCCTGGGGATGACCTACCGCCAGAAGATGCGGCGGGTGGTCCTGCCGCAGGCCTTCCGGGTGATCATCCCGCCGACCGGCAACGAGTTCATCGCGATGATGAAGGACACCGCCCTGGTGTCGGTCCTGGGCCAGTCGATCGAGTCGATGGAGCTCTTCCGCCGAGCGCAGCTGATCGGGAACGCGGACGTACGTCCGATGGAGGCGCTGGTGACCGCCGCCGCCCTGTACTGGGCGCTCACGGCCATCTTCACGTACTTCCAGAGCCGTCTGGAACGCCGGGTGAGCAGGGGATACGTGCGGACCGCGGCGGGTCCGAAGGGGCGGGAGCGTCGGAAGGTGATCGTGACCGGGGCGGGCGGAGGAGGAGAGCACGGAGGCGCCGCCGGGTACCCGATGGACGCTCCGGAGGAGCCGGCGCCGACCGTGCCCACCCACGGGGGAGTGGTCCCGACGATCCTCGAGCCGCCGGAGCCTCCGCCGGAGGACCGGTCGTGATGGCTCCCCACGGCCAGGCCGTCGTCCGGGTGGAGAACCTCCACAAGTCTTTCGGGGACCTGGAGGTGCTGAAGGGCATCGACATGGAGATCGACGAGGGCGAGGTCATCGTGGTCTTCGGACGCTCCGGCTCGGGAAAGTCGACGCTGCTGCGGTGCATCAACTTCCTGGAGGAGCCGACGACGGGCACCATCGAGGTCGCGGGACAACGGATCGAGGGCGGCCACCGGATCCGATCCAAACGCGAACAGATCCGGCAGCTCCGGATGCACTGCGGCATGGTCTTCCAGCAGTTCAATCTCTTCCCGCACATGACCGCGCTGCAGAACGTGATGGAGGGGCCGGCGACGGTCAAGGGCATGGAGGAGGCATCCGCCCGCCGGGTCGCGATGGAGTTCCTCGACCGCGTAGGTCTGTCCGACAAAGCGGAGGAGTATCCGATCCGGCTGTCGGGAGGACAGCAGCAACGTGTGGCGATCGCACGCGCGCTCGCGATGGAGCCCGACGTGATGTTGTTCGACGAGCCGACGTCAGCGCTCGACCCCGAGCTGATCGGTGAGGTCCTCGCGGTGATGAAAGCCCTGGCGATGGAGATGCACATGACGATGATGGTCGTCACCCACGAGATGGGGTTCGCCCGCGAGGTCGCGAGCCGGATGGCGTTCTTCCACGAGGGCTCGATCCTCGAGGAGGGGACGCCGGACCAGATCTTCTCCGAGACACGCTTCTCCGAGACACGTCGGTTCCTCGACGCGGTGCTCTGAGACCTCCGGCAACGGCGACGGGCCGCGCCTCCGATCGGTAGCGCTCGCGCCTTCCCCATACGCGAGCGCCGCTTCGCGGTGACGCGGCCCGTTCCGGTGGTCTCCTCGGACCGCCACCTCGGCCGGTCGGAACCGGTCGGGGCTCGCGTCCCGTTGAGAACCGTCGCGGACTGTAAACGGGAGGTTGAGGGATGTCAACCCGACGCGCTCACGGCGAGAACCCTTGCGGAGCAACGAGCGATCCTCATCGCCGCAGGTCGCGGGCACGCAAAGAGAGTGACACGACTCGACGGATGTCGCGGCTCGCTCAGCGCGTGGCGTCGGTCTCCGCGTGCGTCGCGCTGGTCACGGAAGTCTCGTGTTCGGGTCGAGACTTCGTTCCCGGCAGTGCGGGTCGCCGCAAGAACAGCCCGCCCACCACCACGAGGTATGCGGCCCATCCCACGACCTCGAGCCAGGTGGGGTCGGCGTTGTAGCCGACGAGACCGCGCAGGATCGCACCTGCCCCCGCGTCGTCCGGGAGGCTCGCGGACAGATCGAACGCGTGCGCCTCGAGGACGGGCAGCCACCCCGCCTCCTGCAGCTCGTGCAGCGAGTAGGCGAACAACCCCGCCGCGACGACGATCAGGATCAGCCCGGTGACGCGGAAGAACGAGCGGAGGTTCATGCGGATGCCGCCGCGATACAGCAGCACTCCGAGGACCACGGCGAGCCCGAGGCCGAGGACCGCGCCGGTGACCTGCGTGGCCGGCGCGACCGCCGTGCCTTCGACAGCGGTTCCCTTGGCGGCGGCGAACAGGAACAGCGCGGTCTCGATGCCCTCTCGCAGGACGGCGAAGAACGCCAGACCGGCGAGGGCGAGACCGCCGGCCACGAGCGCCGTGTCGACCCTCTCCCGCAACTCGGACTTGATGCGCGCCCCCTGACGCCGCATCCAGAAGATCATCCACGTCAGCACACCGACGGCGGCGAGCGTCACCAGTCCTTCGAAGATCTCTTCCGCCTCGCCCTCGAACTCGGCTCCGGCGATGAAGATCGCGGTGCCGACGGCGGCGGACAGCGCGACCGCCAGGCCCGTGCCCCACCACACGAGACGGGCGCGGTCGCTCGCTCCCAGCTGCTTGAGGTACGCGAGCACGATCGAGACGATCAGCGCTGCCTCGATGCCCTCGCGAAGGGCGATGACGAAGGACGCTCCCATGGATCCCCTCCCGTCGTTCGCGCGGTGTCCCGCGGTGCGGATGTCGGCGGCGCGAATCCTAGTCAGGAGGTAGGATTCACGTCAATCCGATTCGGTACCGAATCATCTGGGGTCGGACGGCCGCCGCGCGGGTCGAGGTTCCGGCCCCATCCGGCGCGTCGGGGTCCCCGGTTAGCATGACGCAGTGGCGCCCCCCTCCGCTCCAACGGACGACCAGCCTCGCCGGCTCTTCATCCTCGACGGCCATTCGCTCGCGTACCGAGCCTTCTTCGCCCTGCCGAGCACCCTGGCCACCACCACGGGTCAGGTCACGAACGCCGTGTACGGGTTCACCTCGATGCTCATCAAGCTCCTCGCCGAGGAGCGACCCGACCTGATCGCCGTGGCCTTCGACGTGGGCAAGCCGACCGCCCGGCTGGCGATGGACGCGGAGTACAAGGCGGGTCGCCGGGAGACGCCGGAGGACTTCCGGCCACAGCTGGGGCTGATCCAGGAGGTCGTTGAGGCACTCCGCATCCGGATGCTCCTGGTGACCGATCACGAGGCCGACGACGCGATCGGCACGCTCGCCATCCGGGCGGCCGAGCAGGGGATCGAGGCGACGATCGTCACCGCCGACCGCGACTTCTTCCAGCTCGTCCGTCCCGGGCTCCGGGTCCTGTTCAACCGGCGAGGGATCTCCGACATCGCCCTGATGGACGAGGCTGCGGTCGAGGAGCGGTACGGCATCCCGCCGTCGAAGTACCTCGAGTACGTGGCGCTCAAAGGGGACACGTCCGACAACATCCCCGGCGTCCCGGGCGTGGGGGACAAGACGGCGGCCAAGCTCGTCCAGCAGTTCGGCTCCGTCGAGGAGCTCCTCGGCCGGACCGGGGAGCTGAAGGGGAAGCTGAAGGAGAACATCGAGGCCGCCGGGGAGCGGCTCGCCCTGAACAAGAACCTCGCGCGGATCGTCACGGACGTGGATCTCGACTTCACCCCGGATGACGCGGTGATGGGGGAGTGGGACGTCGAGGAGGTCCGCCGCCTGTTCACCTCGCTCGAGTTCCGGAGCCTCTTCGACCGCCTGATGGAGCTGGCCAAGGACGTCAAGCCGAAGGTCGAGGTGGCCGAGCTGGACCTCCGGCGGGTGGAGCCGGAGGAGCTCGCCGGCATCCTCGCCGATGGCCCGGTGGGCGTCGCGATCCAGGAGGAGGACGACGTGCTGGTCGGGCTGGCGGTGTCGGCGGGTGGCGCCCAGGCTGCCTACGCCGCGCTTCCCGGACCCGGCCCGGTCGCCGACCGTCTCGCGGATCCTTCGACGCGGAAGTGGACCCACGACGCCAAGGCGCTCGAACGCGTCACCCTCCGCGCCGGTGCGGTGCTCGAAGGGGTCGCGTTCGACACGATGCTCGCGGGGTACCTCCTGGAGCCGGGGACGGCCGACTACCCGCTGGCGGCACTCTGCGAGCGCTACCTCGGGACCGACCTCTTCGGCGGAGAAGGGGAGGGGGCGGCCGGCGAGACGGAGATGCAGCTCTTCACGGAGGATCCCTGGCGGCACGTGGCGTCGGAGGCCGCGGCGGTGTCCCTCCTGGCGCCGGTCCTGGAGGAGCAGATCGACCGGCAGGGGCTCCGACCGCTGTTGGAGGATGTGGAGCTGCCGCTCGCGTCTGTCCTCGCGCGGATGGAGGCGCGCGGGGTCCGCCTCGACGTCCCGTACCTCGAGGAGATGGGGGAGTCGGTTCGCGACCGGATGGCCACCCTCCACGCGGAGGTGTTCCGGCACGCGGGGCAGGAGTTCAACCTGAACTCGCCGCCGCAGCTCCGGGCGATCCTCTACGACCAGCTCGGCCTCCAACCCGGGAAGAAGACGCCCAAGGGCGAACTGTCCACCGACGCCAGCGTCCTCGAGAAGCTGCGCGACGCGCATCCGATCGTCGACGCGCTGCTGTCGTGGCGCGAGCTGGACAAGCTCAACTCCACGTACCTGGAGGCCCTCCCCAGGCTTGTCGACGCGAAGGACGGCAGGCTGCACACCTCGTTCAACCAGACCGTGGCCGCGACGGGCAGGCTCTCCTCCTCGAACCCCAATCTCCAGAACATCCCGATCCGCTCGGAGCTCGGGCGACAGATCCGCAGAGCGTTCATCCCGGGTGCCGACGACCAGGTCCTGCTCGTCGCCGACTACTCGCAGATCGAGCTCCGCATCCTCGCGCACCTCTCGGGGGACGCCGGGCTGCGGGAGGCCTTCGACTCGGGGCTCGACATCCACGCGGCCACCGCGGCGAAGGTGTTCGACCTGCCGCCCGAGCACGTCGACGCGGAGATGCGCCGGCGCGCGAAGGCGGTCAACTACGGGCTCGCCTACGGCATGAACGCCTGGGGCCTCGCCACCCGGCTCGGGATCACGGCGGACGAGGCGCAGGAGTTCATCGACGCGTACTTCGACGGCTTCCCGGCGATCAAGGACTACCTCCAGAACCAGGTGGACCGGGCGACGGTGGAGGGGTTCACCGAGACCCTCCTCGGACGCCGCCGGTACATCCCCGAGCTCCAGGCGGCCAACCCGAGGGTGCGCGATCTCGGGAGACGGCAGGCGCTGAACGCGCCGATCCAGGGGAGCGCGTCCGACGTGTTCAAGGTGGGGATGATCCGCGTGGACCGGGCCCTGCGGGAGCGACCCGAGCTCGACTGCCACATGCTCCTCACGGTCCACGACGAGCTGGTCTTCGAGGTCGCCAAGGACCGCGCGGAAGAGGCCGTGGACCTGATCCGCGATCGGATGGAGGGCGCGGTGGAGCTCGTCGTCGACCTCCGCGCGGACGTTGGGGTCGGCCCGAACTGGTCGGAGGCGGCGCCCGAAGGCCACTGACGTCCTCGCGGCCGTCCTTGACGTCGTTTGCGCTGCTCACCTACCCTTCCATCCGGCCCGCGGATCGCTCGCGTGCCGCGTCGCAAATCCCAACCCGCGATGCGGTGAGCCCCGCGTGCCAGAAGGAGAACCACCGCATGAGCGAGACCGAGACCACCACCGAGAGCGTCCCCGACGCATCCGTCGAGACCTCCGAGCAGATCGTCGACGAGGCAGCCGCCGCCGAGGCCGTCACCGCGACCCCCGAGACCGCCACCGAGACGACCGGCGAGATCGCCCCGGCCGCCTCACCGGCGGATGAGGCTCCCCTCGTCGCCACGCTCGAGCCGGAGGGCGAGGACTACACGCCCGAGGAGCTCGTCCGGGCGATGGAGGCGTCCCTCCGGGACTTCAAGGACGGCGACATCATGGAGGGCGTGGTCGTGAAGATCGACCGCGACGAGATCCTCCTCGACATCGGCTACAAGTCCGAGGGCGTGATCCCGTCCAAGGAGCTGTCGATCCGCCACGACGTCGACCCCAACGAGGTGGTCAAGGTCGGGGACCGGATCGAGGCCCTCGTCCTGCAGAAGGAGGACAAGGAAGGCCGGCTGATCCTGTCGAAGAAGCGCGCGCAGTACGAGCGCGCCTGGGGGCGGATCGAGGAGACGATGGCCTCGGGCCAGACGATCAAGGGCCCGGTCATCGAGGTGGTCAAGGGCGGCCTGATCCTGGACATCGGCCTCCGCGGGTTCCTGCCCGCCTCGCTCGTCGACCTCCGGCGGGTCCGCGATCTCCAGCCGTACATCGGCACCGAGCTCGAGTGCAAGATCATCGAGCTCGACCGCAACCGGAACAACGTCGTCCTGTCCCGGCGCGCCTTCCTGGAGGAGTCGCAGTCCGAGGGCCGCAAGAAGTTCCTCGAGAACCTCGAGAAGGGTGAGCGCCGCAAGGGCACCGTCTCGTCGATCGTGAACTTCGGCGCGTTCGTGGACCTCGGCGGGGTGGACGGGCTGGTCCACGTGTCCGAGCTCTCGTGGAAGCACGTCGACCACCCCAGCGAGGTCGTCGCGGTCGGCCAGGAGGTCGAGGTCCAGGTCCTGGACGTGGAGCTCGACCGCGAGCGCGTCTCGCTCTCCCTCAAGGCGACGCAGGAGGACCCCTGGAAGGAGTTCGAGCGGCTGCACAAGGCGGGCGAGGTGATCGCCGGTCAGGTGACGAAGCTCGTGCCCTTTGGCGCGTTCGTCCGGGTCGCCCAGGGCATCGAAGGACTGGTCCACATCTCGGAGCTCTCGCACGAACACGTGGACACGCCGGAGTCGGTGCTCTCGGTCGGTGATGAGGTCCAGGTGAAGGTCGTGGACGTCGACGTGTCCCGCCGGCGCGTGAGCCTCTCGATGCGACAGGTCACCCCCGCTCCGGCCAAGACCACGGAGATCGAGGTCGAGCCCGAGCAGCCCGAGCGCACCCCCGCCGAGCCCCTCGTCTCGACCGTCCAGATCCCGCAGGCGGTGCTCGACGCCGTCGCGGAAGCGGAGACGGACGAGCCGGCGGCGACGGTGGCGCCCACCGTGGAGCCGGTGGTGGTCGAGCCCACGGCGGAGCCGGAACCCGCTCCTGAGCCGGCCGCCGAGGCCGCGCCCGAAGATGAGCCGGACGCCGCACCCGCGCCCGACCTGCCCGCGGAACCGCCCGCGGCGGAGGCTGCCACCGAGGAGCCCGCATCGGACGAAGAGGTCTCGCTCGAGGCGATCCTCGAGGATCTGAAGCGACGCGAGGGGAGATCCGAGTAGGGGCGGCAACGTGCTCCTGGTCGGCCTGACCGGCGGGATCGGATCCGGCAAGTCCACCGTGGCCCGCCTCCTCGAGCGGCGGGGAGCCGTCGTGATCGATGCGGACCACCTGGCGCGTGAGGCCGTGGCGCGCGGTACGACAGGGTTCGATCGCGTCGTCGACACGTTCGGTACTGGCGTCCTGGCACCCGATGGGGACCTCGACCGGGCACGGCTCGCCGCGATCATCTTCTCCGATCCCGAGCGGCGGGCCGCGCTCGAGGCGATCGTCCACCCCGAGGTCGCGCGGCGGTTCGGCGAGCGGGTCGAGGAGCTCCGCGAGACCGGGAGCGTGGTCGTCTATGTCAGCCCGCTCCTCGTGGAGCTGGGACTCGCGCCCGCCTTCGACGTGGTGGTCGTCGTCACGGCGTCACCTCATCTCCGGGTCTCCCGGGTGGCGTCGGACCGCGATCTCTCGCCCGATGACGTGCGCGGTCGGATGGCCGCTCAAGCGACGGACGAGCAGCGCATGGAGGTGGCGGACGTCCTCGTGGACAACGACGGTTCGCTCGCGGAGCTGGAGCCGCAGATCGACCGGCTGTGGAGCGACCTCGAGGCCCGCGCACGCGCGTGAGGCAAGAGGGACCAAGGAACGAGCCAAGGAACGAGCCGAGGAACCAGAAGCCCTATCCTCAGGGCATGCGGTTCCGCGCCGTCTTCTTCGACGTCGGTGAGACCCTCGTGCACGTCGATCCCTCCTTCGCCGATCTCTTCGTGACCGTGCTCGCCGACGCGGGCCACGAGCGGTCCGTGGACGACGTGCGGGAGGCATCGATGCACGTCTATGCGCGGTTCTCCGAGGCGGCGCGGGACGGCTCGATGTGGACGACGTCGCCGGAGCGCTCCCGCGCGTTCTGGACCTCGGTCTACGAGCGGATGCTCAGCGAGCTCCGTGTTGCCGACGGCGACGGTCTCGCGACGTCGCTGCACGGTGCGTTCACCAGGATGGAGAACTATGTCCTGTTCGACGACGTGCTCCCGACGCTGGCGGCGCTCCGCGAAACCGGGGTGCTCCTCGGTGTGGTGTCCAACTTCGAGGCATGGCTCGAAGACTGGTTCGGCGTGCACGAACTCATCGAGCTGTTCCCGGTCCGTGTGATCTCAGGGATCGAGGGCATCGAGAAGCCGGACGAGCGGATCTTCCGGCTCGCTCTCGATCGGGCGTCCGTGTCGGCGGATGAGTCCGCCTACGTCGGCGACAATCCCGAGTTCGACGTCGATCCGCCGGCGGCGCTCGGCATGTTCCCGGTCCTCGTCGACCGCCGGGGCCGGTTCCCCGACCACACGGGCGCGCGCATCACGGATCTCCGCGAGCTCCCCGCGCTCCTCGGAGCGACGTCGTGACCGAGGAGCGGCTCTTCTCGATCGCCGACGCCGACGCCGAGCTGGACGAGCTCCGGGTCCGCCTCCCTCGGCTGCGGGAGGCCCGGCAGCGGCTCATCGACACCAGCGAACGCATCACCTCGGCCGTCGAGATCGATGGCGGGGGAGTGGAGGGCAGCGACTGGTTCCGAGCGCAAGAGACGCTCAAGCAGGAGCTCCTGTGGCTCGCGGACCGAGGCATCCTCCTGCGGGACCCCGACACGGGGCTCGTGGACTTCCCGGCCGAACGCGACGGGGAGCGCGTGTTCCTGTGTTGGCGGCTCGGGGAAGACCGCGTCGGGTGGTACCACTCCGAACGGTCCGGGTTCTCGAGCAGGAAGCCCTTGTGATCGCGCGATGACCGAGCGGGTGATCGAGGTTCGCGGGCTCCGCAAGTCCTACGGCGACGTCGAGGCGGTCGCGGGCGTCGATCTCCACGTCGACCGGGGAGAGGTGTTCGCGCTGCTCGGGCCGAACGGCGCAGGGAAGACGACCACGGTCGAGATCCTCGAGGGGTATCGGGATCGGACCGACGGCGAGATCTCCGTCCTCGGGCACGATCCCGCGCGAAAGGACGCCGACCTCAAGCGCCGGATCGGCATCGTCCTGCAGTCGACCGGCGTCGACCCGTATCTCACCGTCCGGGAGACCGTGGCCCTGTACGCCGGCTTCTATCCCACCCCCCGGGACGTGGATGAGGTGGTCGACCTCGTGGGACTGGCCGAGAAGCGGACCACCCGGGTGATCAAGCTCTCCGGCGGTCAGCAACGGCGGCTGGATGTGGCGGTCGCCTTGGCGGGGGACCCGGAGCTCCTGTTCCTCGACGAACCGACCACCGGCTTCGATCCGAACGCGCGCCGCAACGCGTGGGAGATCGTGAAGGACCTCACGGCGATCGGGAAGACGATCTTCCTCACCACCCACTTCATGGACGAGGCCCAGTACCTCGCGAACCGCGTCGCCGTGATCGCGGCCGGCTCGATCGTGGCCGCCGGCACCCCCGCGACCCTGGGCGGGCGCGATCACATGCGGACCCGCGTCCGGTTCCACGTTCCCGAGGGTCGGCCGGCGCCGCCGGGATCCGCGGACGCCACGGTCCTCGCGGACGGCTCGATCGAGATCCGCACTGAGAACCCCACGAAGGTCGTGCATGAGCTGACCTCCTGGGCCCTCGAACACGACTTCGTCTTCGATCCGCTCGAGGTCACGCAGCCGAGCCTGGAGGACGTCTATCTCGAACTGACGGGCGGCGAGCCCTCGGCGGACGAGGAAGCGGGATGAGCGCGCTCGCCCAGGCAGCTCGGCAGTTCCGCTTCACGAACAAGGCGTTCTGGCGGAACCCGGCGTCGGCGTTCTTCACGTTCGCCTTCCCACTGATGTTCCTCGTGATCTTCACGTCGCTCCTCGGGCGAGGAGAGGTAGCGATCCAGGGGTATCAGCTCGCGACGGCGACGTACTACGTGGGTGCGATGGCGGCCTTCGGGGTGGTTTCCGCATGTTTCACCAACATCGCCATCACGACCACCTTCAATCGCGACCAGGGCGTCCTGAAGCGGCTCCGAGGGACGCCGTTGCCCGCGTCGGCCTACATGACCGCCCGCGTCCTGCACGCGACAGTGGTGGGAGCCCTCCTCGTTGCCATCACCCTGGCCTTCGGGATGGTCGCCTACGACTCACCGATCCCGAGCGGGATGCCCCTCGTCGAGTTCGTCGTCACGTTCCTCGTGGGCTCCCTCTCGTTCGCGGCGCTCGCCCTCGCGCTCACCGCGGTCATCCCGAACGCCGAGGCGTCCCCGCCCATCGTGAACGCGGCGATCCTGCCGCTGCTCTTCCTGTCGGGGATCTTCATCCCGCTCGACGACGAGGCGCCCGTGTGGATGACCACGATCGCCGAGATCTTCCCCGTGAAGCACTTCGCGGATGCCATGCGCGCGGGGTTCCTGGGGAACCTCGAGTCCGCTCAGGGGCGCATCTTCCCGTTCGACTGGATGGACGTCGCCATCACGGCAGCCTGGGGGATCGTGGGACTCATCCTCGCCGCGCGCTTCTTCAGCTGGGAACCGCGCCGTTAGAGGGCTGTGCTACGCTCCGCGCCTCCACGGGACGAGGGGTGGCTCCGATGCGGAAATGGCTCTTGGCGACGGCAGCGCTGGCGTTGTTGGCGGGTTCCTGCTCGGAGGAGACCCCACCGGCCACCGACGGGACCCCGACGGAGTCACCCACGGAGGAGATCACGGCCGCGGCTTGCGCGGAGTCACACGCGTCGGACTTCTTCCAGGAGGGCACCCTGACGGTGGGAACCGATGTCCCTGCTTTCCAGCCGTGGGTCGCGGGAACCGGTGAGGAGGGCGCCTGGGAAGGCGTGCCCGATGAGGGGACCGGCAACCCCTACAGCGGCGAGGGCTACGAGTCGGCCGTCGCCTACGCGATCGCGGACGAGCTCGGGTTCAGCGAGGATCAGGTGACCTGGACCGTCGTGCCGTTCAACAACGCGTACGCCCCGGGCCCCAAGGAGTTCGACTTCGACATCAACCAGGTGTCCGTCACGCCCGAACGAGAAGGGGGCGCCACGTTCAGCACCGGGTACTACGACGTGAGC
The DNA here is from genome assembly GCA_050695275.1 of Actinomycetota bacterium. Lineage (GTDB taxonomy): Bacteria > Actinomycetota > UBA4738 > UBA4738 > HRBIN12 > JAJNBA01. The sequence continues at coordinate 11,786 of JBOGVC010000085.1, forward strand.
CAGGCGCTCGTGGTGAACAAGGGGACACCGATCGCGGACGCGACGACGATCGCCGAGCTCAAGCAGTACCAGCTCGGCGTCCAGATCGGGACGACGAGTCTCGAGCTGATCACCGAGGTGATCGCGCCGGACGCGCAGCCCCGCGTGTTCGATCGCTCGGTGGACGTGATCCAGGCGCTGAACAACGGCCAGATCGACGGCTACGTCGTGGATGCCCCCACCGCCTACGTGAACGTCTTGATCGGGCAGGCGAAGAACGGTGTCGTGGTCGGCCAGTTCCCCTCGCAGGGCGAGCACTTCGGCGTCGTCTTCGAGTTGGACAACCCGCTCGTGGAGTGCGTCGACCTCGCCATCGCCGCGCTGGAGGCCGACGGCACGCTGCAGAGCCTGCAGGACGAGTGGTTGGCCGACCTCACCTATCCCGTCCTGCAGTAGAGGACGGCGAGGGGGGCTCCGTCCGTGAGCACCACGCCGCCCGGCGCCCCCGTCGTTCCCGAACCCCTTCCCGCGGGGGACGGACGGTCGCGGATCCTCGGAGGCGGCACACGCGTGGAGGGTCGCCGGGCGGTCGTCGTCGCGCTCGCGAGCACCGCGATCTTCGTCGCGATCGTCGTGATCGTCGCCGTGAGCTCCCCGGGGTGGGAGGAGTTCCGCTTCAAGTTCCTCAACGTGGAGGAGCTGCTGGATTCCCTCCCCGAGGTCGGCCGGGCCTTCCTCGTGAACGTCCAGCTCTTCCTGATCGCCGAAGTGCTCGTCTTGATCCTGGCCCTCGTCGTCGCCGTCCTCCGCAGCCTCACCGGCCCCGTGTTCTTCCCGATCCGGCTGCTCGCTGCGATCTACACCGACCTCTTCCGCGGGATCCCCACGGTCCTCGTGATCTACGCGCTCGGGCTCGGGGCGCCGGCCTTGCAGATCCAGGGGATCCCGAAGTCACCGTTCTTCTGGGCCGTGGTGGCCCTCGTCCTCGTGTACACGGCCTACGTCGCTGAGGTCTATCGGGCGGGGATCGAGTCGGTCCACGAGAGCCAGGTCGCCGCGGCACGCTCACTCGGGCTCACCCGGTGGCAATCCACGCGGTACGTGGTGCTCCCACAGGCCGTCCGACGGATCATCCCGCCTCTCTTGAACGACTTCCTCGGCCTGCAGAAGGACACGGCGCTCGTCGCGTTGATCGGTGTGATCGAGGCGTTCCGCCAGGGGCAGATCGACAGCTCGGCGACGTTCAACTTCACGCCGTTCCTCGCGACCGCCTTCTACTTCGTGCTGATCACGATCCCGCTCGCCCGGCTGATCGATTGGCTCGTCGCTCGAGATCGACGGCGCCGGCAGGCGGGAGGTATCGCGTGACCGAGGCCGTCCGCGTCGAGGGGCTCTACAAGTCGTTCGGCAGCCTCGAGGTCCTCCGTGGGATCGACCTGCGCGTCGAGGACCATGAGGTCGTCGGTTTGATCGGGGCGAGCGGATCGGGGAAGTCGACGTTCCTGCGATGCCTGGATCTGCTGGAGCCGATCGACCGTGGGCGCGTCTGGCTCGAGGGTGTGGAGATCACCGCTCCGGGGACGGACGTCGACGTGATCCGGCGCCGGATCGCCATCGTGTTCCAATCCTTCAACCTCTTCCCCCACATGAGCGTCCTCCGCAACATCACGCTCGCCCCGGAGAAGGTGCTCGGGTTGGACGAGCACGGCGCCCGTGACCTCGCGATGGAGCTCTTGGGCCGGTTCGGCCTGGCGGACAAGCGCGACGACTATCCGGATCGACTCTCCGGCGGACAGCAGCAGCGGGT
>JBOGVC010000086.1:0-12429 GCA_050695275.1 Actinomycetota bacterium
CCCGAGGGCCTGGGACACGGGTTCCTGCGCATCGTGGAGGCCACGGTGGCCAGGTTCAGCGGCGACGTGCCGCGGGCGCTCGAGCTCGTGGGCGAGGCGGCGGAGCTCGGACGCCGGCTCGACGATCCCGACCTCTCGGCGATGGCGACCCACATGCGGGGTGTCCTGCTGGTGATCGCCGGCGACGTCGAAGACGGGGTGGCGCTCCTCGACGAAGCGATGACGAGCGTCGTGGCCGGGCAGTTGAGCCCGTACTTCACGGGCATCGTCTACTGCAACGTGATCGGCACCTGCCTGGAGATCGCCGACGTCCGCCGAGCGGACCAGTGGAGCGAGGCCGCCCGGGCGTGGTGCGAGACGCTCCCGCCGGAGTCCCCGTTCCCGGGGATGTGCCGGGTGAACCGGGCGGAGGTCGCCAGGCTCCGCGGCGCCTGGCCGGAGGCCGAGGCGGAAGCGACCCGAGCCTCCGTCGAGCTGATGGAGTTCGACCCGATGGGCGCAGCACAGGCCTTCTACGAGACGGGCGAGATCCGCCGGCGGATCGGGAACCTGGCCGGCGCGGAGGAGTGCTTCGCCCGCGCGCGGGAGATCGGGTTCGACCCGCAACCGGGGCTGTCGCTGCTGCGCGCCACGAACGGCAGCCCGGACGCCGCGCTCGCGGGGCTCCGGCTCGCCGCCACCACGATCACGGAGAGCCGGCTCCGCCGCGCCCGGATCCTCGGCGCGCTGGTGGACGTCGCGCTCTCGATCGAGGACCTCGACGCCGCGGGCGACGCTGTCGACCTGCTCACCGAGCTCGCCGCGGACTCCGACGCCCCGATCCTGGAGACGACGGCGATGACCGCGGCGGGCACCCTACTGCTCGCCCGAGGAGAGGCCTCGGCCGCCGTCGATCGCTTGCGAGACGCCTGCGCCGCGTGGCGGGACCTTCGCCTCCCCTACGAGGGCGCACGGGCGCGCGTCCTCTACGGACGCGCGCTCCGGGCGGCGGGTGACGAGGACGACGCGGTCCTCGAGCTGCGGTCGGCGGTGGCCGCGTTCGAGCGCCTCGGCGCGACCCCCGACCGCGACGAGACCGTGCGCCTCCTGCCGGGAGCGACGCCTCTCCCACGCGGGCTCACGCCTCGGGAGGCGGAGGTCCTCCGACTGGTCGCGGCCGGGAAGTCGAACCGCGACATCGCCGCCGACCTCGTGATCAGCGAGCACACGGTCGCCCGGCACCTCCAGAACATGTTCACGAAGCTCGGTGTCTCCTCCCGGTCGGCGGCGACCGCGTTCGCGTTCGAGCACGGTCTGGCCTGATCGAGCTCCCGCCCTATGGTGCGTTCTCACCATGCGGCCACTTCGGACGTTTGGTTGGTTCCGGCGATGCGTCGATCCGGAGGTGAGACCTACGGTGCTCCCGTCCGAGCGAACGGGAGGCAGCGATGAGCATCGACGGAACGGAACGGGTCGAGACCGTGATCGTGGGCGGCGGCCAGGCCGGCCTCGCCACGGGGTACCTCCTACAGCGGCAGGGTCGCCCCGCGGTGATCCTGGATGCGTTCGAGCGGGTGGGGGACGCCTGGCGAACGCGCTGGGATTCGCTCCGCCTGTTCACCGTGGCTCGCTACGATTCCCTGCCGGGTCTCCGTTTCCCCGCCCCGGGGTGGTCGTTCCCGACGAAGGACGAGATGGCCGACTACCTCGAGACCTACGCGTCCACGTTCGCGCTCGACGTGCGGACCGGGACCCACGTGCGCTCGGTCTCGAAGGTCGACGATCGCTTCGTGATCACGACGACGCACGGGGGTGTCTTCGAGGCGGACAACGTCATCGTGGCGACGGGGGCGAATCGGATCCCGCGGGTCCCGTCCTTCGCCGCCGAGCTCGATCCCTCGATCGTCCAGTTCCATTCCAGCGAGTACCACGGGCCGTCACAGCTCCGCGAAGGCAGGGTCCTCCTGGTCGGCGTGGGCAACTCAGGAGCCGACATCGCGCTCGAGGTCGCTCGGGAGCACGACACCTGGCTGGCGGGCAAGGAGACGGGTCACATCCCGGTCCGGATCGAGCGATCGGGGAAGTACTTCTTCGTCCTGATCCGGTTCTTCGGGCATCACGTGTTGACGCGAAGGACTCCTATCGGACGGCGAGCGCACCGGAAGGGTGGATCGAAGGCCGACCCGTTGATCCGGGTCAAGCCGAAGGACCTCGCGGCCGCCGGCGTCCAGCGCATGTCGCGGGTCGTGGGCGTCCGAGACGGCCTTCCGCTGCTCGAGGACGGACGGACGCTGGAGGTGGCCAACGTGATCTGGTGCACCGGGTTCCGCAGCGACCACTCCTGGCTCGATCTGCAGGTCTTCGATGAGCACGGAGAGCCGGTGCACGAACGTGGCGTGGTCACGTCCGAGCCGGGCCTGTATTTCATCGGCCTGCCCTTCCAGTACTCGAAGTCCTCGGACGTGCTGCCCGGGATGGGCCGGGATCACGCCTACATCGCGAAGCACATCGCGTCGCGCCACCGGACCGGCCATCCGGCGCCGGAGATCGCGTCGAGCACGGCCGCGTGAGCCGTCCGAGGCGAACACCGCTCGACCCGTCCGACGGACTGATGGGCGACCTCCTGGACGAGGTCGCGCCTTGGGCCGGTGACCGAGTGCTCCTCACCGGGACCGGCACGAGCGACCGGCTCCCCTTCCCCGACGCGTCGTTCGACGGAGCCGTCTCGCTCCACACGCTCGAAACGGTGTCCGACCGTGGAGGGGCCCTCTCGGAGCTCCGACGGGTGGTTCACCCGGGTGGTCGGCTCGCCGTCGCGGTCTGGGGACCGCTCGACGAGAACCCGGCGTTCTCCGCCCTCGCCGACTCGCTCTACCGTTTCGGCGGCGTGCGCGCGGCGGCCGCGGTCCACTGGCTCTCGTCGCTCTCGCGACCCGACGACCTCCGAGCGCTGCTCAGCGAGGCGGGCTTCGACCAGGTCCGCGTCCGGAGGAGGACGGCCGCACCGGAGATCCCCTCGATGGACGCGCTCCTCGGCTGGTTCCTCGGCACGTTCCCCATCGGCGCCGCGATCCGGAGCCTTCCCATCGACGCGCGGGGCGGCATCACCGCGGACCTCGCCCGCTCGCTCGGACCGTCTGCTGCGCAGGGGATCGTGTTCACGACGGACGTCCATGCCGCGCTTGCTCAGCACACCGCCGCCTGATCTCGCGTCCGGCCGGGACGAGCCTTCGCCTCCCGTTCACCTCCTCGTCAACCGTCGTCTGGCTCACCGACGTCCCCCCTCCCTAGGTTGCAGGGAGGTCGCGACCCTCGATCCCGCGACCGAGGAGGGATCTCGATGTCACGGATCCATCGACGAGCGGTGCCCGCGGTGGCGCTCCTGGCCACCCTGGTGCTGTCCGCAGGCTCTGCGTCGGCCGCCCCGACGCAGGCCGGTCCGAGCACGGAGACCGACCCCTACGTGCTCCCCGTCGCCGACGGAGTGGAAACGACCTCCATCTTCACGGTCTCCGATGCCCTCGCTGCGGGCAACGGGTACGAGATGACCGGCATCCCCGACGGCCTCGGCGCGGTCGCGCAGGGCCGGAACCTGGTCGTCTACATGAACCACGAGCTCAACCAGACGGCCGGCGCCGTGCGCCGTCACGGGGAGCGGGGAGCGTTCGTCTCCCGGCTCGTGCTCGATCCGTCGACCCTGGAGGTGAAGGCGGGATCGGACTGGATCAACCCCGGTGTGCAGTACTGGGACTATCCGAACGGAACGTTCTCGGCGGCTCCCGACGCGATCGGGACGGGATCCACCGCCGACCTCGCCGCGTTCGCGAGATTCTGCTCGGGGGACCTCACCGCGCCGGGCCAGCTGTTCAACCCCACGACGAGGGCCGGCTATCAAGGAGACGTCTACTTCGCGAACGAGGAGGTCAACCCCGACGGCCGCGCGTTCGCGGTCCTGAAGGACGGCTCGGCGTGGCAGCTGCCGCGCCTCGGTCTGTTCTCGTGGGAGAACACCCTCGCGGCCTTCAACGAGACCGACACGACCGTGGTGATGGGCAACGAGGACGGCCCTTCGAACGGCAGCCAGCTCTGGGTCTACGCGGGCGAGAAGCAGAGGAACGGGACCCCGATCGAGAAGGCGGGCCTGCACAACGGCACGAACTTCGTCGTCCGGGTGAACGACACCGCGACGAACGACGCCGCCACGCGCACGCTCGCCGTCGCACCGGGCGGTGTCGGCTTCGACCTCGTCGAGATCGACTGGAACCAGTCCGGGACGGACCAGAACGACGACGCCCTCGCGGGCATGAGCCTGACCCGGATCGAGGACGGCGAGTTCGACCCGCACGACAAGAACGTCTACTACTTCCTCACCACCGAGGGATCGCCGGCGAACCCACCGGAGACGCCCTCGCGTGACGGGGGCGGCCTGTGGCGGCTCACGTTCGAGGACGTGGAGGACCCGGAGGCGGGAGGGACCCTGGAGCTCCTGCTCGACGGCACCGAGGCGGTGTACTCGGAGGCCGGCGGCGAGAGCAGCCTCAACAAGCCGGACAACATGACGATCGACACGCACGGGAACGTGCTGATCCAGGAGGACCCGGGCGAGAACGCGCACCTCGCCAGGATCGTCGCCTACCGGATCGCCGATGGGGCGTTGGGCGTGGTCGCCCGGTTCGATGCCGACCTGTTCAGCGACGACTCGGTGATCACCGACGACGAGGAGTCCAGCGGCATCATCGACGCCGAGGCCTGGCTCGGAGGGGGCTCCTTCCTCTTCGATGCGCAGGTGCACGCCGACTCCCCGACCCCGTACCCGGCGGGGGCTGCGCTCTCGGATCCGGCGACACAGGTGGAGCACGGTCAGCTGATGCAGCTGTTCGTTCCGGACTGGGACGCGGTCTACCCCTCGATCGGGTAACCGGCTTCATCTTGGATCTCGAGCGGAGGGTCCCCGTCGCGAACGCGGCGGGGACCTTCGCTTCGGCGGCCGGATCCGAAGGACTAGACGGCCTGCAACCGACGGGAGTCGGCCGGCAGCTCGGTGATGTCACCGGGGAGCGTGATCACGAACCGGGCGCCACCGTGCTCGCCGTCCTCGATCAGGGCGGTCCCGCCGTGGAGCTCGGCGAACTTCTTGACGAGGGAGAGTCCGATACCGACCCCGCGGCCCCCCGCGCCGGCACCCTGTCGGAAGGGCTCGAAGAGCACCTCCTTGAGGTCGTCGGGGATCCCGGGGCCTTCGTCCTCGATCACGAGCACGATGCCGTTCGAGCGGCCGTGGACCCGGATGTGGACGGCGGTGCCCGCCGGGGTATGCCGACGCGCGTTCACGAGGAGGTTCTCGATCACCCGCTCGACCTTGCCGGCGTCGACGTCGACCAAGACGGGCGACGCCTCGACACGCACGGGGTGCGATTCCATGCCGGGGAGCTCCCGAGCGATCCGGCGCGCGAGCTCGCTCACGTCGGTCGGCGCGCGCTCGGGCTGGATGTGCCCGCGGTCGAGGCGGTCGAGGTCCAGCAGGTCGTCCACGAGCCGGTTCATCTTCTTGCCGCCTTGCTCGATCATGTCGAGCATCGTCGAGCGCTCGTCCTCGGTCAGACCGATCTGCTCGGCGCGGTGCAGGGTCTGCACCGACCCGAGGATCCCGGCGAGCGGGCCCTTCAGGTCGTGCGAGACCGCGTGCAGGAGGGTGTCCTTTACTTCGTTCAGCTCACGGAGCCCGCTCGTCACGGCGGCCTCCCGATCGAGGTGGTCCCACTGCGCGGCGATGATCCGGCGGAGGGTCCCCAGCAGGACGGCCACAGAGAGGAACGCCGCGAAGCGGAAGATCGCGTTCCACCAGGGAAGGAGGTCGAACTGCGGGTAGAGGAGGTCGCTCCAGAGGGCCGCGCCGGTCGAGAGCGCGACGCTCAGGGCTCCCCAGCGCAGTCCGAGGTTCCACGTCACGAGGCCGATCGGCATCAGATAGAACAGTGCGACCGACAGTCGCGGGCCGAGGAGGTAGTCCATCACGGCGACGACCGCGAGGAACGCAGCGCCGAGCATGAGGGTGACTCCGGGCGACTTCCCATCGAAGAAGCCTTCGGTCTGCCTCAGGACACGGCGCTCTGCAAGCTGGTTGTCGGCCACGAAGAAAGCTTCGGCGGCCCACAGGGTTACCTTGAGTCGGGTATCCCAGGAGGCCCGCCCCCTCAGAAGGACCGTGCGGGACCTCTCGTTCAGGAGGGCTCGCCGGCCTCCAGGGCGTCGCGGAGCGCACGGAGGGCTCGGCCCCGGTGGCTGATCCGGTCCTTCTCCTCGTCCGTGAGCTCGGCCATCGTGTCGTCCCAGCCCGCCGGGACGAAGATCGGGTCGTAGCCGAAGCCGCGACTCCCCCTGGGCTTCGTGAGCAGGGTCCCCTCGCAGATCCCTTCGGCGGAGACCTCCCCGCCGTCAGGAGCGGCGAGGACGGCGAGGCACCGATACCGCGCCGTCCGCCCGCTCCCGGGCACCCCTTTGAGCGCCCGGATCAGCTCCTGGAGGTTGCGCTCGTCGGTGGCGTCCTCGCCGGCGAACCGGGCCGACCGGGGGCCGGGGCGGCCGCCCAGCGCGTCCACCTCGATGCCGGAGTCGTCGGCCAGGGCGGGGACGCCCAGCGCGACCGACCCGGCCCGGGCCTTCAGGCGGGCGTTCTCCAGATACGTGCTGCCGGTCTCCTCCACCTCGGGCCAGGGGCCTTCGTGGTCCTCGACCGTGAGCCACGCGACCGGCCAGTCCGCGCAGATCCTGGCGATCTCGCGCAGCTTGTGCGCGTTGTGGGACGCGACCGCGATCCGAGGGGGAAACGCCACCTCAGCGGTCGAGCGCGTCGTGCTGGACCTTCGTGAGCTCCCCCACGCCCGCCGAGGCGAGGTCGAGGAGGTCGTCCAGCTGCGCCCGATCGAACGGCGCTCCCTCGGCGGTGCCCTGCACCTCGACGAGGGTCCCCGACCCGGTCATCACGACGTTGCAGTCGACCTCGGCGGCGGCGTCCTCCTCGTAGCAGAGGTCGAGCCTCGCCTCCCCGTCGACGATGCCGACGGACACGGCGGCGACGCTGTCGATCAGGAGGTCGTCGGGCACGAGCCCGGCATCGGAGAGCCCTCGGAGGGCGAGCGCGAGAGCCACGTAGCCACCCGTGATCGCGGCCGTCCGGGTGCCGGCATCGGCCTGCAGGACGTCACAGTCCACCGTGATCGTCCGATCCGCGAGCCGGCCGAGGTCCGTCACCGCTCGGAGGGAACGGCCGATCAGCCGCTGGATCTCCTGGGTCCGGCCGCCGGGACGGCCGCGGTTCACCTCGCGCGGCGACCGCTCGTTCGTGGACGCCGGGAGCATCGAGTACTCGCCGGTCACCCATCCCCTGCCGGTGCCGCGGAGCCAACGGGGAGCCTCGGTGGAGACCGAGGCGGCGCACAGGACGCGGGTCTTGCCCATCGAGAACAGCACGGAGCCGGCCGCCCACTCCTGGTACCCGAGCTCGTACGCGACCGGTCGGAGCTCGCCGGGCGCGCGTCCGTCGGGGCGCGCGCTCATCGGCCCACCTCCAGGAGCATCCCGGGCACCGCGATGTCCAGGTGCCCCGCGAACGTCTCGGCCGCTTCACGGATCGAGATCCGATGGTCGAGCTCCGGGGTGAGGTGGGTGAGCACGAGGTGATCGACGCCCGCGGCTGACGCGACCTCGCCCGCCTGCGCCGCCGACAGGTGGAAGGGATATAGCTTCGACGTGTTCTGGTACGTGGCTTCGCACAGGAGCAGGTCCGCATCCCGCCCGAGCTCGATCGCCGCCTCACACGGGCCGGTGTCCCCCGTGTAGGCGAGCACGACGCCGCCGGCCTCGATCCGGTAACCGAGCGAGAGCACGCCGATGTGCTGCATCTCGAACGGCGTGATCCGGAACGGTCCCAGCTCGAACACCTCGCCCGCCACCGCGGTCCGGAAGTCGAACGCCTCGGCCATCACGTTGCGGCCGTTCTCGGAGACGAGCGACGCGGCGATGTCGGTGAATCCGCCGGGCGACCAGAACGGCAGCCCGGGGTGGCCCAGGCGTCCGTAGTGCCGCGCGTAGAACGTGGGGATGATGTCGACGTAGTGGTCGGGATGACCGTGCGTGATCAGCATCGCGCCCACCTCGTCGACGCCGACCACCTGCTGCAAGCGGGCGAACGTCCCCGTCCCCGCGTCGACCTGGAGGTGATAGCCGTCCTCGGTGACGAGGTACCCGCAGTTCTCGCCGCCGGCGCCCGGCCAGGTTCCCTGCGCGCCGAGGACCGTCAGCTCCACGCGCCCTCCACGCTCACTTGTTGCACGCTCAGGTCCCGAACCTCCGGTCCCAGGAACAGCTCCGCCAGATCCTGGAACCGGGCCGGATCGCCAGTCGTCGCGAACTCGTGCACGGGGCGTCCGCCCTCGGGTGCGAGCAGATCACGGGACACCAGCTCACCGTACACGTCCTTCGCGGTCTCCTCCGCCGACGACACCAACACGACATCCGGCCCGAGCTCGAGTTGGAGCAGCCCCGAGAGCAGCGGGTAATGGGTGCACCCGAGCACAAGTGTGTCGATCCCGGCGTCCATGAGCGGCTCAAGATACCCTCGCGCGGCCTCCCGCAACGCAGGTGAGCTGGTGTCGCCGCGCTCGACGTGATCCACGAACGTGGGGCAGGCCGCGGCGTGCAGCGTCACCGCTGATCCCATCGCCCGCTGGTAGGCCCCGGTCGCGATCGTGGCCTGCGTCCCGATCACCCCGACGATGCCGTTGCGCGTGGCCCGGATCGCCGCCCGCGACCCGGGATTCACCACTCCCACCACGGGGATGTCCGCCGTCACCGCGATGTCGCCGATCGCCGAGACCTCGATCGAGTTGCAAGCGATCACGAGCACCTTCACGCCCCGCCGGACGAGGTACTCGGCGATCTGGAGGGCGTAGGTCCGGATCCGCTCCACCGGCTGGGAGCCGTACGGGAACCGCGCGGAGTCCCCCACATAGAGCAGGGGCTCGTGCGGGAGGAGATCGATGATCGCGCGGGCGACCGTGAGCCCGCCCACGCCGGAGTCGAACACACCGATCGGACGCGGGTCGCTCACCTCACCACCACAGGGACTCGGAGACCTGCTTCTCCGCGGTCGCGAGGTCCTCGGCCCAGGCCTCGGTCGAGAGGTACTTCCACCCGCCGTCCGCGAGGAGACAGACCACGTCGCCTTCCTCCACCTCGGCGGCGATCCGCTGGGCCACGTGGATCACGGCGCCAGAGGAGATGCCCGCGAAGATGCCTTCCCTAGACGTCAGCTCGCGCGTCGCTCGTAACGCGTCGTCGGAGCGCACGAGGAACTTCCGGTTCACCTCGGACGGATCGAAGATCGGCGGGATGAACCCTTCGTCCAGGGACCGCAGGCCGTAGACGAGATCGCCGAGCTCCGGCTCCGCGGCGACGACCCGGATCGACGGATCGTGGGCGTGCAGCGCCCGGCCGGCGCCGGTGAGCGTGCCGCCGGTCCCCATCCCTGCCACGAAGTGCGTCACCTCGGGAAGGTCGGCGACGATCTCGCGCCCGGTCCCGTCCTCGTGCGCCTTCGGGTTCGCCGGGTTCCCGTACTGGAACGGCATGTAGTACGCGGAATCTTCGGCGAGCGCGCGCGCCACCTCGATCGAACCGTTCGTGCCCTTGTCGCCGTCGGAGAAGACGATCTCGGCGCCGAAGAGCCGGAGGAGACCGAGGCGCTCCTGGCTGGCGTTGTCCGGGAGGACCACGGTGAGGTGGTAGCCCTTCCTGCGAGCGACCATCGCGAGCGAGATCCCGGTGTTCCCGGAGGTCGGCTCGAGGATCGTCTTCTCGGGCGTGAGGTCGCCGGACGCCTCGGCAGCCTCGACCATCGCGAGCGCGATGCGGTCCTTCGTGGAGCCGGTCGGGTTGTTCCCCTCGAGCTTCGCCCACAGCCGCACGCCGGCCGTCGGGGACATCGAGGGCAGCCCGACGAGCGGCGTGTTGCCGATCGCTTGCAGGATGTCGTCGTGGCGGGTCACGCGCCGATTATCCCAGCGGTCGCTCGGGAGGAGGCCGCGTCCGGTCCCCCGGGATCGGACGCGACGCCCGGATCAGCCGACGATACGGACGAAGTGATAGGCGAACGTGTGGCCGCCGAACGTGAGCGGGATCATCTCGGTCTCGAACAGAGCTTCCGAACCGTCCTTGCGCTTTCCGCGGAAGCGGATCGTCGTCGGGAACGACAGCGTCTGCACACGGTTCCAGTACGACCACGAGAACTGGCTCTGGTCGTCCTCGTGGACCCACCGTTGCAGGAGATGTGGCGTGTCGTTCAGGCCTTCGGGCGAGTCGTAACCGAGCAGCTCCGCGAACCGCTGGTTGCAGATCCAGTGCTCCTCGTCGAGCCACACGTAGACGCCGTCAGGGCTCGCCTCGAAGATCGGCATCAGATGCTCGGCGAGCTCCTTCGTTGCGACCTCATGCGCCACGGTCTGCATCACATGCCCTTCGCGTAGTTGCTCGCGCCGTACCAGTCGACGACCACGACCGGCTCGTCGCCGATCACCCAGGCGTCGTGCCCCTGTGGCAGCGACGTGACATCGCCGGGCTTCGCGACGATCTCGGTGCCGTCATCCATCGTGATGCCGAGCGTGCCCGCGAGGTGGAACTGGAAGTGCGGTGCCTCGCAGCTGTCGGTCCCCGTGATGGGCTTCAGGTCCTTCGACCAGCGCCACCCAGGCTCGAATACGAGCCGCCCGATCTCGCTGTCGCCGATCTTCAGGATGTCGGCGTGGCCGCTGGGGAACTCGCGAACCTCGTCGGCTCGGTCGAAGCTCCCGTGCTCCGTCTGTTGCATGATGTCCCTCCCCTTCCTTGGGGTTAGGTGGCATCCTGACTTACTAGTAGGTAAGGTGTCAAGATGGCTCGAGCTCGAACATCGACAGGGTCCACGGCCGAGAACACCGCGGCGCAGATCCTGGATGCCGCCGAGCGATTCGTCCAGGAACGCGGCTTCAACGGGTTCAGCTACGCCGACGTCGCACGAGAGCTCGGGGTGACGAAGGCGGCCCTCCACTACCACTTCGGCTCCAAGGCCGAGCTCGGGGAGGCGCTGATCGACAGATACGCCGCGCGATTCTTCGACGCCCTCGCGAGGGTCGACGTCGAGAAGACCGACGCGGGGGACAAACTCCGGGGCTACGCGCAGCTGTACACGGACGTCTTCCGGGATGACCGGATGTGCCTGTGCGGCATGCTCGCGGCGGACTACACGACCTTGCCCGATCCGATGCGCGAGCGGGTGGTGCGGTTCTTCGACGACTACGAGGTGTGGCTCGCTCGTGTCCTCGAGGCAGGACTGAAGGCGGGAACGATCCGGTTCGCCGGCCCAGCCCGCTCGGTCGCGCGGACGCTGATCGGGGGCCTCGAGGGGGCGATGCTTGTCGCCAGGCCGTACCACGACCTCAAGCGGTTCCGCGATGCCGCTGAGCTCCTGATCGCCGGGCTCGCGGTCAAGCGCTAGCCTCCGCCGCCGGCGACCGCCGGGAGGATCGAGACCGTGTCGCCCTCGCCGACCTCGGTCTCGAGCGAGCCCAGGTAGCGCACGTCCTCGTCGTTCAGATACACGTTGATGAACCGGTGGAGACCGCCGTCGTCGGACCGAACGTTCTTCGTGATGCCCGGGTACTTCATCTCGAGATCGTCGAGCACGTCACGCAGCGTGGAGCCCTCGGCGCTCACCTTGGGCTCTCCTCCTGCGTGCTTGCGGAGGATCGTGGGCAGCTTCACCTGAACGGCCATGTGGTGGATGTCTCCTTATCCGGGTCGAGCGGGTACGCCGCAGAACTGCTCGTAGTCGATCAGCTCGGTGATGGTCGGCTCCTTGCCGCACACCGGGCAATCGGCGTCCCAGCGGATCTTCACTTCCTGGAAGCTCATGTCGAGGGCGTCGTAGAGGAGGAGCCGTCCTTCGAGCGTCTCGCCCTCGCCGGTGATCAGCTTGATCGCCTCGGTTGCCTGGATCGAGCCGATGACGCCGGGCAACACACCGAACACACCCCCCTCCGCGCACGACGGCACGGTGCCGGGCGGCGGCGGCGTCGGGAAGAGGCACCGGTAGCACGGCGTCTCCTTGCCCGGCATGAAGACCGTCGCTTGACCCTCGAACGGGTAGATCGAGCCGTAGACGAGCGGCTTGCCCAGGAACTGCGTGGCGTCGTTCACGAGGTACCGCACGGGGAAGTTGTCGGTCCCGTCGATGATCACGTCGTAGGGCTCCATCACGTCGAACACGTTCGTCGAGAACAACAGGGTGTCGTGCCCGACCACCTCGATCGTCGGGTTGATCGCACGCAGGTGCTCGAGCGCCGACTCCACCTTGGAGCGACCGACGTCGGCGTTCGTGTGGAGGATCTGCCGCTGGAGGTTGGAGACGTCCACGGC
>JBOGVC010000087.1:0-15946 GCA_050695275.1 Actinomycetota bacterium
ACCCTAACGGGCGATCCGTCGGATGGGTTCCCTACGGTCCGAGGGAGCCCGCGACGGAGATCCGGCCCGGCTCGCCCGCGACCACCTCGCCGATCCTCGCGAACGCGACGTCGTGCTCGCGGAACGCCGCCTCGATCGACGGCCGATGCTTCGCGGCGATCAGCAGCCCGCCCGAGGTCTGGGCGTCGGCGAGGATCAGGCGCTCCGGTTCGGGGAGGTCGGCGAAGTCCGTATGCGACCGGACGGACGCGAGGTTCCGCTTCGTTCCGCCGGGGACGACGTCGCTCCGCGCGAGGTCGAGGATCCGCGGGTCGAGCACGGGGATCGCGCCGGCCTGGAGCTCGGCCGCGGTTCCGGACGCGAGGAGCATCCGGTGGAGGTGGCCGAGGAGGCCGAACCCGGTGACGTCGGTCGCCGCTTCCGCGTCGGCGTATCGCATCGCCTCGCTGGCGGCGCGGTTCGTCGTCGTCATCAGATCGACAGCGGCGTCGACCAGATCGTCGTCGGCGATCCCCCGCTTGATCGCGGTGGAGACGATCCCGAGGCCGAGCGGTTTCGTGAGGTACAGGGCCGCCCCCGCGGGCGCGGTCGAGTTCCTCACGACCTCGTCGGACGGCACGAGCCCGATCGCGACCATGCCGTACTTCGGCTCGGGATCGGTGATCGAGTGGCCGCCGGCGACGGCCACCCCTTCCCCCGCCGCGACGTCCACGCCGCCCTGCAGGACCCGCGCGAGCATCTCGAGCGGGAGGTCGTCCACGGGCCAGTTCACGATGTTCAGGGCGAGGAGCGGTCGACCTCCCATCGCGTAGACGTCCGACAGCGCGTTCGTCGCGGCGATACGCCCCCAGTCGTACGGGTCGTCGACGATCGGGGTGAAGAAGTCGAGCGTCGCGATCAGCGCCTCCCCCGACGGGAGACGAAAGACGGCGGCGTCGTCCCCGGTATCCGCGGCCACCAGGAGGTCCGCGGACGCCTGCGGCAACGTCACGCCGCCGAGGACGGTCCGCAGCTCGTCGGGCCCGAGCTTGCACCCGCAACCGGCGCCGTGACTGAAGCTGGTCAGCCGCCGCTCGGTGGTCATCTCCCGCACGACGGAAGCATACGGAGTGGTTGCATCTCGAACGGACACGGTCCACCCTCGCGTGATGGAACCGCCGCCACGGCCCGACTGGTCGATGCCCCCGGGAGGTCCGGTCCCGAGCCGGCCACGCTCCGGACGGGGGCCGATCCTCGTCGTCGCGATCCTCCTGCTGGCCGTCGCTCTCGTCGTCTTCCTCACGCAGGGCGGATCCGACGGCTTCCCCGATTCGGCACTGGGGTACGAACGACTGCACACCGAGGACGCGGATCGAGCGGAGAGGGCGATCGAGGACATCAAGATCGGGGACGTCGAGATCCGGGGTGCGGTCTACGGGAGCGGCGACGAGCCGCAGCTCTTCGCCGCCGTCTACGAGAACTACCCGGAAGGGATCGATGCCGGAGCGATCATCCAGGGGGCGGCCGGTGGCGCGGAGGCCTCGGGGGGCGAGGTCGACCAGGGGTCGCTCCAGTCCGTCGAATCGGGTGGCTACTCGTTCGCGTGCATGAGCGGCGGTGGCCCTGGCTTCCTGATCCCGGGCGGACCGAGCCGGCAAGGCGTGCTGTGCGTGTTCCAGGGTGAGCTCGTCGGCGTCGTGGTGACCACCCACACCCTGAACCCCACGCTCGGGCTGGCGGACGCGCGCGCGTTCGTCGAGGCGCTCGAGTCGGCCTAGCCGGGACGAACGTCAGTCGGGGTTCCCGGGAGGGACGGGGTCCGTCCCCATCGCGTGGAACCCGCCGTCGACGTGCAGCAGCTCGCCAGTGATCCCGGCGGCGAGATCCGACAGGAGGAACGCGATCGCGCCGGCGACCGGACGACCGTCCGACGTGTCCCAACCGAGCGGCGCCCGATCGGCCCAGCTCCCCGCGATCTGGTCGAAGCCGGGGATGCCCTTGCCGGCCATCGTCTTCATCGGGCCCGCCGACACCGTGTTCACCCGGATGCCCTTCGGGCCGAGGTCCCGCGCCAGGTAGCGCGTCACCGACTCGAGCCCCGCCTTCGCAACCCCCATCCAGTCGTAGACGGGCCAGGCGACCCGCCCGTCGAAGTCCAGCGACACGATCCCGCCACCGTGGGACTCCATCAGCGGGAGCATGCCGGCCGCGAGCGAGCTGAGCGAGAACGCACTCGTCTTGAACGCGGTCGCGACGCTCTCCCACGGCGTGTACAGGAAGTTTCCGCCGAGGGCGTCCTGCGGTGCGAACGCGATCGCGTGCAGGAACCCGTCGAGCCGTCCCCAGCGCCGACCGAGCTCCTCGCGCACGGCGTCGATCTGCTCCGGCTCGTTCACGTCCATCTCGAGGACGTCGGGAGGGTCGGGGAGACGTTTCGCGGTCTTCTCGGTGAGGCTCACCGTCCGTCCGAAGTTCGTGAGGACGATCTCGGCACCCTGCTCCTGCGCGACCTGCGCCGCCGAGAACGCGATCGATCGGGGCGTCAGGACTCCGGTGATGAGGAGCTTCTTGCCCTCGAGCAGCATCGGGCAACCTTACCCGGCGGCGCCCGCGATCTCCCAGGCCACGTTGCCGTCGTCGTCGAGCTGCGTCACCTGGATCCGCAGCCCCTGCGTCTCGCCCGGCGCTCGGGCGACACAGACCAGCGTTTCACCCTGTCGTGCCTCAGCGTCGTCGGGGCACTCGACCGCGACGTTCGCGACGCTCAGCCGCTCCGAGATCTCACGCGACAGCCGGCGCTCGAGCTGGTCGGCGTCGAGCATCCGCGGCGTGCATGCCCCCGTCGCCACCGACAGCACGAGGAGGAGGACGAACGTCGGGCCGGGGGATCCCGATGACACCGCGCGGAGCGTAGCATCGGACGCCATGGACCTCGGGCTCGAAGGGAAGGTCGCGCTGGTCACGGCGGCCTCGAAAGGCCTCGGCCGGGCCTCGGCGGCTGCCCTCGCGGCCGAGGGTGCCAAGGTCGCGATCAACTCCCGTGACCCGGAGCGGATCCGCGCGACGGCGGAGGAGCTCGGGCCCGACGTCCTCGCGCTCCCGGACGACGTGACGGATCCCGACGCGCCGCGCCGCCTCGTCGAGGCCACCGTCGAACGGTTCGGCGGGCTCCACGTCCTCGTCGCCAACGCCGGCGGCCCACCGAAGGGGCGGGCCGTCGACGTCGACGACGCCACGCTCGGGGCCGCGCTCGAGGCGAACCTCCTCACCTCGATCCGCCTCGTGCGCGAAGCGCTCCCCCACCTGCGCTCGGCGGGCTGGGGTCGCATCTGCCTCATCACGTCCAACGCGGTGAAGCAGCCCATCCCCGACCTGGCCACGTCGAACACCGCGCGCGCCGGGCTCTGGGGGTGGGCGAAGACAGCCGCGCAGGAGCTCGTGGAGGACGGCATCACGCTGAACCTCGCCTGCCCCGGCCTGCACCGGACGCAACGGGTCGTGGACGCCGGCCTGGCCGGGCGGCTGGGTG
Source organism: Actinomycetota bacterium (assembly GCA_050695275.1). Lineage (GTDB taxonomy): Bacteria > Actinomycetota > UBA4738 > UBA4738 > HRBIN12 > JAJNBA01. Next base: position 3,509 of record JBOGVC010000087.1, read on the forward strand.
AGCCGGAGGACTTCGGGCGCGTGGTTGCGTTCCTCTGCTCGGAGCCGGCCGGATTCATCTCCGGCGCGGCCCTGCAGGTGGACGGCGCGAGTACCCTTGGCCTCTTGTGACCCCGACCGAGAGGCTGACGACGACGTGACCGACACCGACCGCGCCCAGGCACTCGCCGACCGGGTCTGGGAAGAGTTGCTCGAGCGGGAGCCGACGTTCGCCACGGCGATCGGCGACGAGCGCTACGACGACCGGCTCCCGGACATCGGCGAGCAGGGCCGTGCCGCGTCGGAGACCCACAACCGCGCGGCCCTCGACGAACTGGCCACGATCGACCGTGGATCGCTCGACGTCACCCTCCGCACCACGATGGACGTGCTCGAGGCGATCGCCACGCAGGCCCTCGCCGCGGTCGAGCATCGGACGGACCGGCTCTACGTCGTGAACCACTTCGTCGGCCCCGGGGTGCTCCTCGGGGACATCGCCTCGATCCAGCGCACCGACACCCCCGAGCACCTCGACCGCTACGAGCAGCGGCTCCGGGCGTTGCCCGGGTACCTCGAGTCGTGCGCGGAGATCGCGCAGGAGGGCGTCGCCACCGGCGTCGTGTCGCCGCGCATCGTCGTGGAACGAGCCGTCGCGCAGATCGAGCGGATCGTCGGATCGCCGGCCGAGGACTCGCCACCGCTCGCCGCGATCGCCGAGGACGACGCCCCCGCCCGGGAGCGGATCGCCGGCGTCTGGAGCGACGTGGTCGCGCCCGCGTTCGCGACCTACCTCCAGGTGCTCCGGGACTACCTCCCGAGCGCTGCCGAGCGCAACGCCGTGACGGCCCTCCCCGGCGGCGACGCGATCTACGCGTCGGAGATCCGCTCGTGGACCACGCTGCCCCTCGATCCCCAGGAGATCCACGACCTCGGGAACGAGCGGTGGGAGGCGATCCAGGCGGAGCGCTTCGAGATCGCCGCGCGGCTCGGGTACGCCAGCCCGGCCGAGGCGATCGCGGATCGCACGGCTTCCGGGAAGGACACCCCCGCGACGGCCGAGGCGCTGATCGAGCTCGTCGAGGGTCAGGTCCAGCGCAGCTGGGAGATCGCGCCCACGTGGTTCGGCAGGCTCCCGAAGGCGAACTGCCGCGTCAAGGAGATCGAAGCGTACCGGGCGGCCGACATGGCGCTCGCCTTCTATATGCCTCCCACGGCCGACGGCGAGCGTCCCGGCACCTACTACATCAACACCCACGACCTGGCCGGCAAGGCGCTCCACCAGATCGCCTCCGTGACCTACCACGAGGCGAACCCGGGGCATCACTTCCAGATCGCGCTCGAGATGGAGTTCGACGACCGCCCCGCGCTCCGACGGTTCGGCGGCCTGCTCGCCGGGGCGTCGTTCGCCGAGGGATGGGGGCTCTACAGCGAGCGCCTCGCCGACGAGATGGACCTCTACGTCGACGACTGGGAGCGACTCGGGATGCTCGCGGCGCAGGCTCACCGCGCCGCCCGGCTGATCACCGACACCGGTGTGCACGCGTTCGGCTGGTCGAGGCAGGACGCGATCGAGAAGCTCGTGGCCGGCGGCTCGCCGCGCGGCGAGTCGGAGATCGAGGTCGACCGCTACATCGCCCTCCCGGCGCAGGCCCTCGCCTACATGGTCGGCATGGTGGAGATCGAGGACGCTCGGCGCCGCACCCAGGACAAGGAGGGCGACGCCTTCGACCTGAAGGCCTTCCACGACCGCCTGCTCGCGCTCGGCCAGCTCCCCCTGCAGGCGCTCCGGCGAGAGCTGGGCTAAGGCTTCCTCTCGGGTTTCTGGGCCTCGAGCAAGAGGTAGTCGAGGAGGCCCCGCTCCCACAGGACCTCGGCCTGCGACAGCATCGCGCGGGCGGCCAGACCGAGGGTCCTCGCCTCGTCTCCGCGGTCCGATCCGAGCCGGTCACGCACGAAGCGCAGCGCGGGCGCGACCACCCGGTCCCCGACGAGCTCCGACCGGACGTCGACGAACCCCACGCCGGCGGCCGTCGCCGCGATCGCAGCGGTCGAGGCGGCCGCGTCGGATCGGAGCCCCCAGCCCCGCAGCATCGCTACGGCGGCGAGCGCCTCCCGGGGGCCCTGCGGCCGGCGCACCGTGGGGAGGTCCGACATCGTCAGGACGCCGCCGGGACGGAGCACGCGGAACGCCTCCCGGAAGAACCGCTCGCGCGAGGAGAAATGGAACGCCGCCTCCACGCTGATCACACCGTCGAAGGAGCCGCCGGTGAACGGCAGGTCGCAGGCGTCCGCGCACACCCCTCGAGCGCCCGCCTCACGGAGGCGGTCGCGCCCCGCCTCCAGCTGGGACCACGTGATGTTCACGGCGGTCAGGGTGCGGGGGTGGACCGCCGCCGCGATCACGGGGTCCTGGGCCGCGAGCCCGTTGCCGACGTCGAGCACGTCGCCACCGCGGGGCAGCGCCGCGGCGATCCGCTCGATGAGCCGCCGCACGGCGACCGGGGCCTCCGTGGGATCGCCGCCGTCGCCCTCCCACAGGCCGAGGTTGAGCCAGCCGGGCGCGAGCGCCAGGAAGAAGTCGGGGCCGATCGAGTCGTAGACCGTCGCCGCCGGGTTCGCGCCGTAGCGGAGCATCGCCAGGACGTGGCGGAGGTTCGCGCGCGTCCAGTCGTGACGCGTCACCCGGCCGCCCGCCAGGCGTCGCGGACCTTCACGCGCGCGCCCGTCCGGAGGATCGCTCCGGCGTACACGCGTCCCGCCAGCGGGATCAGGAGCGCCGTGGAACCGATCACGATCGCCAGCGATGCGACGATCTCCCACGCCGTGGCGGAACCCAGGACCATGCGGACGGGCATCGCGAGCGCGGACGAGATCGGCAAGAGCGACGCGATCGTGGCGATCCCCGAGTCCGGATCTTGGACGGCGCCGATCGAGATGAAGAAGGACGCGAACACCACGAGGTTGATCGGGACGATCGCGTTCTGCAGCTCCTCCATCCGGGAGACGAGCGCTCCGGCGACGGCGAACAGCGCCGCGTAGAACGAGAACCCCAGGACGAACCACCCCACGGTGAGGGCGGCGGCCGAGAGCGAGTCCGCCGGGATGTCGATCGCGCCGGTGACCGTCGCGAGGGACACGGCGAAGATCGCGATCAGGATCAGCTGGAGCAGGCCGAGGGTCCCGATACCCGCGATCTTGCCGGCCATCAGGTGCCGTGCGCGGATCGTCGACAGCAACACCTCCACCACCCGGGAGGACTTCTCCTCGATCACCCCCGTCGCCACCCAGACGCCGTAGCCGAAGAGCTGCCCGTAGAGCACGAGCACCGCCGCGAGCGCGACCGCCGCCTTCGTGTCCCGGTCGGGGTCGGGTGGCAGGATCGGCGCCGCGTCCACCGGATGCTGATCCTGCAGCGCTGCGATCGTGTCGGCGCTCGCGCCGGCGTCCTCGAGCGCGTCCTCGAGCCTCGTCGCGATCGCGGCGGCCTGCACGACCTGGTCGAGGAGACTCGGCACGCCCCGCAAGACCCGGAGCGTGGCGACTCCCTCGAGGACGCCCTCGTGCCCACCGATCAACACCGCGTCCACACGCCCATCACGGAGCGCGCCGTCGACGGCACCGTCGTCGCGGAGCGGCACGACCGTGAGGCCGATGCCGGCCCGTTCCGCGATCGCCGCGGCGCGGTCCGCGACCGCGCGGTCGCCGACGACCGCGAGGTGGAAGGACTCGGGACCGCCAGCGTAGGCACGCAGGAGGATGAAGATCGACAGGACGGTGACCGTGATCGCGGTGGAGATCGCGAACCCCTTGTCACGGAGACGCACGGAGAAATCCCGGGCGGCGACCACGCGCCACATGCCGCGGTCCGTGACGGCGGGATCGTCGCTCACGACGCGATCACCTCGCGGAACAGCTCGGACAACGTGGGGCGCACACGGCTGAAGTGGCGCACCTCCCCCACCGAGCGCCCGAGGTCGAGTACGCGCTGGTCGTCCGCATCGTCGTCGAGCTCCACGATCACCCCGCCGGGCACCTCGGCCTCGAGCCGGATGCCGGGGATCGCCTCGTGCCAGCCGGCCGGCGCGCCTGCGACCTCGATCCGGACGAGCCGGCGCGCCCGGGACGCCCGGAGCTCGTCGATCGTGCCGTCCGCGACGATCCGGCCGTCGACGATCATCACCACCCGGTCGCACACGCGCTCCACGAGCTCGAGCTGATGGCTGGAGAAGACGATCGGCACGCCGCGCGTGCGACGCTCACGATCGAGAACCTCGACGAGGACGTCGGTGCCCACCGGGTCCAGGCCCGAGAACGGCTCGTCCAGGACGAGCACGTCGGGCTGGTGCGCCAGCGCCGCCGCGAGCTGCACCCGCTGCTGGTTCCCCAGCGAGAGGGACTCGACCCGGTCCTTCGCCCGGTCGGCCACGCCGAGGATCTCCAGGATCTCCGGGCCGCGGGTGCGGGCGGTCGCACGCTCGACCCCGTGCAACCGCGCCAGGTACACGAGCTGCTCGAGCACGCGCATCTTCGGGTAGAGCCCGCGCTCCTCCGGGATGTAGCCGAACCGTCGGCGCGCCGTGCCGTCGACCGGCTTCCCACGCCACCGGACCTCGCCTCCGTCGGCTCCCAGCACCCCGAGCGCGATCCGCATCGCCGTGGTCTTGCCGGCCCCGTTCGGACCGACGAATCCCACGACGGAACCCTCCGCGACCTCGAAGCTCACGCCGTCGAGCGCCACGACGTCGCCGAACCGGCGGCGCAGATCGATCAGCTCGAGACCGGGAGGCATCGGGTCAGGATAGGGAACGGATCCGTCAGGCCGGAGGAGCCCGCGCCGTCAGGCGCTGACTCAGCCGGCGCGTGTTCCGTCGGCGACGAGCTCGGGTCGTGCGGTGACGCCGCGAGGCCCGCTGCCGGGGAAGGACACGTGGAACGACGCTCCGCCGCCGGGCCGTCCCTCGACCCACACCCGTCCGCCGTGCAATCCGACGAACCCCTCCACGATGGCCAGCCCCAGCCCGGTGCCGGGAGCATCGGTCTCGCCTCGTCGGAACGGAGCGAAGATCGTGAGCCGATCGGCCTCGGGGACGCCGGGGCCCTGATCCTCGACGACGATCTCCGCACCGCCGTCGCTCGGTCGCACGAGCACCCAGACCACACCCGGGCCCGGGGCGTGTCGGATCGCGTTCATCACGAGGTTCTCGACGATCCGTCCGACGCGGGCGCGGTCGATCGTGGCACGGGCAGCCTGCAGATCGAGGCGTAGCTCCCGGTCGGCGGGGATCTCGAGCGACGCGACGGCGTCGCGCACCACCTCGCCGACGTCGGCCGGCTCCGCCGACAGCTCGACGATGCCCGCCTGGAGGCTCTCGGCGTCGAGCAGATCGTCGAGGAGCCCGGAGAGCCGGCTGGCGCCGCGGGAGATCGCGGCGAGCAGCGCCCGGGCTTCGCCCTCGTCGAGCGAGAGGTTCCGGAGCGTCTCCGCCGCTCCCAGGATCGTGGCCGTCGGCGTCCGCAGGTCGTGCGATGCCGCCCGCATCAGCGTCGTCTTCAAGCGGTCGACCTCGCGAAGCTTGATGGACACCTCTCGCTCCCGGTGGGCCGCGACCAGGAGGCGTGCCCGGTAGCGGGTGAAGAGCAGGATCGTCAGGAACGCGGCCGCCGCCATCGTGGCGATCTGGAACGCCTTCCCGTACCACGGGGCGGGATCGGCGGGTGGCGGCGCTACGACGCCGACCACGCCGATGGCGATCACCCACGCGAGCGCCAGGCCGAGCATCAGGTGGAGCCTGCGGGCTCCGATGAACGGAAGCGCCACGGCGAGCGCCATGAGCGGCAGCAGGACGATCGTGGGGAGCATCGAGGGCTGCAGGATCGTCGTGCCCAGCGACGGGACGATCAGCCCACCGCTGATCCAACCCACGCTCGCCTGGACGCGACCCGCATCGAAGAGCTCGCGCGCGTACATCAGACAGCCCCCGTACAGGGCGATCAGGAGCGCCACGACGAGCATCGATCCGTCGCGCAGCACCGCTCCGGCGACGGCCTGGACGATGGCGAACAGCGCCGCGAGCGGCACGACGAGCCGGAGGAACTCGTGCAGCGCCGCCTCGTCCCTCCCTCGGAGCTCCTGTTCGAGCGTGCCGTGTTCGGTCAACGAGGCCCTTCCCGGAGCGAGCGAGATCCGATACCGATGCTCCTGTATCGGTTGCCCCGGAGGGCGGCCTTATACCGTCTTCTAGGCGCTTCTTCTAGGCGATCTTGGACGAGCCCTCGATCACGTCGTCGGCCGGGGAACCGAGCCCGATCGCGAGCACGTCGTCCACCGCCTCCGCCAGGTGGAAGGTCATCTCCTCGCGCACCTGCTCCGGCACGTCGTCGAGGTCTCCCTCGTTGCGCGCGGGAAGGATGACCTCCTTGAGGCCGGCCCGATGCGCGGCGAGGACCTTCTGCTTGACCCCTCCGATCGGGAGCACGCGCCCTTGGAGCGTCACCTCACCCGTCATCCCCACCTCGGCCCGAACCGGCCGGCCCGTGAGCAGCGAGGCGAGCGCCGTCGTCATCGCCACTCCCGCGCTGGGACCGTCCTTGGGGACCGCGCCCGCCGGGACATGCACGTGGAACCGACCGCGCAGCCGGTCTGCGGGGATGTCGAGTCCCTCGGCGTGCGAGCGCACGTACGAGAGCGCGATCCGGGCCGACTCCTTCATCACGTCACCCAGCTGTCCGGTGAGCGTCAGCCCGTCCGCCATCGCCGTCTCCGGCACGTCCTCGCGGGTCGCCTCGATGAACAGCACGTCACCGCCGGTTCCGGTCACGGCCAGACCCGTCGCCACGCCGGGGACGGCGGTCCGCTCCGCCGCTTCGAAGAAGAACTTCTGCCGGCCGAGGTACTCGCGGAGATCGGTCGCGTCCACGCGAGCCGACGACCCACCCTCGCCGGCGGTGAGCTTCGTCGCGACCTTCCGCATGATCTTGCCGAGCTCGCGCTCGAGGTTGCGGACCCCTGCCTCCCGCGTGTAATCCCCAACCACCCCTCGCAGGGCGTCGTCGGTGACCTCGACCTCTTCGGGGCGCAGGCCGTTGCGCTCGACCTGACGCGGCAACAGGTGCCGCCGCGCGATCGCGACCTTCTCGTCCTCGGTGTAGCCGTCGATCCGGATGACCTCCATCCGGTCGAGCAGCGGGCCGGCGATGGTCTCCGCGACGTTCGCGGTCGCGATGAACAGCACCTCGGACAGATCGAGGTCGACGTCCAGGTAGTGATCGCGGAACGTGTGGTTCTGCGCGGGGTCGAGGACCTCCAGCAGCGCGCTCGACGGGTCGCCCCGCCAGTCGGCCCCGACCTTGTCCACCTCGTCGAGCATCATCACCGGGTTCTTCGTGCCGGCGTCCTTCAACGCGCGCACGATCCGTCCCGGCAGCGCGCCGACGTAGGTGCGCCGGTGGCCACGGATCTCGGACTCGTCGTGGACGCCCCCGAGCGAGACCCGGACGAAGTTGCGTCCGAGGGCGCGCGCGACGGACTCCCCGAGCGACGTCTTGCCGACGCCCGGAGGCCCGACCAGCGTGAGGATCGCACCGGAGCCACGGCCGCCGGCCTCCGCGAGCCCCCGCTCGCTCCGGAGCTTGCGGACGGCGAGGTATTCGAGGATGCGGTCCTTCACGTCACGGAGCCCCTCGTGGTCCGCGTCCAACACCTCGCGCGCCGACGCGATGTCCAGGTTGTCCTCGGTCTTCGAGGACCAGGGGACGTCGAGGAGCCAGTCGAGGTACGTGCGGATCCATCCGTACTCGGGCGACTGCTCGGACGTCCGCTCGAGCCGGCCGAGCTCGCGCTCCGCCTGTGTGCGCACGTCCTCCGGCATCCCGGCGTCGGCGATCTTGGTGCGGTACTCCTCCAGGACGTCTTCGGTGCCGTCCTCGCCGAGCTCCTTGCGGATCGCCGCCATCTGCTCGCGCAGCAGCATCTCCCGCTGGCGCTCCTCCAGACTGCCGGCGACCTCGTCGCGGATCCGCTCCTTCACCTGGACCTCCGCGAGGGTCTCCTTCGCCCACGAGATCACCTTCTCCAGGCGCGCCTGGACGTCGAGGGTCTCGAGGACCTCGACCTTCTGCTCGAAGGAAAGATCGGGCGAGTACCCGGAGGTGTCCGCGAGCTGTCCCGGATCGGTCACACCGCGCAGGAACTCGGCGACGGCGGGGACCCCGCGGGCATCGGTGATGGCCTCGATGGCCCCGCGGTACTCCTTGGCGAGCTCGCGGGCGCGGGCGGTCACCGGCTCGTCCGCCGGCTCGATCTGGACCCACGTGGCCTCCCCCGTCCCGGGGACGCCGAGCCCGACGGTGGCGCGCCGGAGCCCGCGGATCACGACGGCCTCGACGCCGTTGCGCATGCGCCCGACGTCCTCGATCTTGGCCACCACGCCGACCCGCGCGTACCGGCCCTCGATCCGCGGCACGGTGAGGAGGAGAGCGTCATCGCCCTCCGCGGTCGCGCCGAGCGCCGCACGGGCCTCGTCGGACTCGATCGTGAGCGTGACGACCATGCCGGGAAGCACCACGCCCGTTGTCAGGGGCAGCAACGGCAGGGCCTGGATGTCGAGTTCGTTCATCTGGGGATTCCTTTCTCGTCTGTCCGCTTGAACGGACCGGCGCTGCCATCCTATTCCGGCCCGGTAATGATGATTACTCACTTGCGGGCGTCATCTTCCCGTTACCCAGCGGACATGTCGCTGTCGGCAACCATCGATATCCTCGCGCCCATGGCGAACGCGATCATCACCACCGATGCCCTCACGAAGTCGTTCGGCAAGGTTCGGGCCGTCAAAGGGGTGGACCTCCGGGTCGAGGAAGGCACCGTCTTCGGGCTCCTGGGGCCGAACGGCGCCGGCAAGACCACCACCATCCGGATCCTCACCACTCTCCTGGAGCCAGACGAGGGCACGGCCACCGTGGCGGGACTCGACGTGGTCAAGGACGCGTTGCGTCTCCGCCCGGTGATCGGCCTCGCGGGCCAGTTCGCCGCCGTCGACGAGAACCTCACCGGCCTCGAGAACCTGGAGATGGTCGGGCGGCTCTACCACCTGCCCCGGGCCGAAGCGCGGCGCCGCGCGGAGGAGGTGCTCGAACGGTTCGAGCTCGCCGACGCGGCACACCGCACCGCCAAGACGTACTCCGGCGGCATGCGGCGACGGCTCGACGTGGGTGCCAGCCTCGTCGGTCAGCCGAAGGTCCTGTTCATGGACGAGCCGACGACCGGCCTCGATCCGCGCAGCCGCCTCGTGCTGTGGGAGCTCATCCGCGACCTCCAGAAGGAGGGCACGACCTTGCTGCTGTGCACCCAATACCTGGAGGAGGCGGACCACCTCTGTGATCGCATCGCCGTGATCGATCTCGGGACCGTGATCGCCGAGGGGACGTCCGAAGAACTCAAGGACAAGATCGGCGGCGAGGTGCTCGAGCTGCACGTCGCCGCGGAGCACCTCCCTCGAGCGGTCGAGACGCTCCGGGGCCTCGGTGCGGGCGAGCCTTCGGTCGACGAGGACACACGGCTCATCCGGGTCCCGGTCGGGAGCGAAGGGCCGACGGTCTTGCTCGACACGGTGCGCCGGCTCGACGACGCGAACATCGTCATCGAGGACATCGCGCTGCACCGTCCAACGCTCGACGATGTGTTCCTCTCGCTCACAGGCCATGCAGCGGAGATGGCGTTGGAGGAAGCGGAGGAACCCGAACCTGAGCCCGAGAAGCGGAAGCGGAGGAGAGATCGATGAGCGCCGTCGCCTTGTCGCACCCTTCGTTCGGGACGCGCGCGGTGCTGTCGTTCTTCGACAGCTTGGTCGTCGCCCGGCGGAACCTGATGCAGATCGTGCGGATCCCTGCGGTCCTCGTGTTCGAGCTGGTGCAGCCGGTGATGTTCGTGCTGCTCTTCGTCTATGTCTTCGGGGACCAGTTCCGCGGCATGGAGGTGTTCGGGGGATACGTGAACTTCCTGATGCCCGGGATCATCGTCCAGAACGCGATCTTCGGTGCCACGACCACGGCGATCGGCATCGCGGAGGATCTCAAGTCGGGTCTGGTCGACCGGTTCCGTTCGCTGCCGATGGCGAGGTCGGCGATGCTCGCCGGGCGGGCGACGTCGGACCTGATCAAGAACCTCATCCTGCTCCTCGTCGTGATCGGCATCGGCTACATCGTGGGCTTCTCGTTCCAGAACGGATTCGTCAACGCGATCGCGATGATCGTCCTCGTCCTCGCGGTGAGCTTCGCGATGTCGTGGGTGATGGCGGCGATCGCGCTCTCCGTCAAGAAGCTCGAGGCTGTCCAGGCCGCGGCGTTCACCGGCATCTTCCCGCTCGTGTTCATCAGCTCGGCCCTCGTCCAGGTGGGTGGCATGGCCGATGGGCTCGAGGTCGTTGCCAGGAACAACCCGATCACCCATTGGGCGAACCTGGCCCGCTACTACGCGCTCGGGGAGTATCCGAACATGGGCGGCTCGGTCGAGGAGCTGATCGTGCTCTCCGCGGTCTGGGTCGGCGTGTTCCTCGCGATCTTCATGCCGCTGTCGATCAGGCTCTACTCGAAGCTCACCTAGGGAACAGACACGCCGCCAGGCGTGTTGCCGTTTGCATCGATCAGAAGGGAACAATCATGCCGTTGCTGGGCTTCAAGGGCGAGAACGCGAGAGAGAAGGTCATCGTCCTCCTGACGATGTGTTTCGCCCTCGCCATGGCGATGCTCGACAACACCGTCGTCAACATCGCGCTGCCCACGATCACCAGCAAGCTGAACGCAACCGTCTCGGACCTCCAATGGATCATCGACGGGTACGTCTTGGCGTTCGCGTCCCTCCTCCTGACCGGCGGCATCCTCGGCGACCGGTACGGCCGCAAGAAGATGTTCCTCGCCGGCTTGGCGATCTTCACGCTCGCCTCCCTGGGCTGCGGCCTCTCCGGCTCCGGCAGCCAACTGATCGCGTTCCGGGCCCTGCAGGGCGTGGGCGCCGCGCTGCTGATGCCGGGCACGCTCTCGATCCTCACGGTCACGTTCCCGCCGGAAGAGCGCTCACGGGCGATCGGCATCTGGGCGGGCGTAAGCGGTCTCGCGCTCGCGCTCGGACCCACGCTCGGCGGCTACATCGTGGAGCACTCCGGATGGGAGACGGTGTTCTTCATCAACGTGCCGATCGGCGTGCTCGCCTTCGCGATCGCCTGGCGGACCGTGCGCGAGTCCGTCTCGGAGGAGACGCGGCACCTCGACCTGCCCGGGCTTGCGCTCGGCACCGGGGGGCTCTTCGCCCTCACGTTCGGGCTCATCGAGGCGAACCAGCGCGGCTGGGGTGACGGGCTGATCGTCGGGGCCCTGGTGACCGCCGGCGTCCTCCTGGTCGCGTTCCTCGTCTGGGAGCACCGGAGTCCGAAGGCGATGATGCCGCTCTCGTTCTTCCGGATCCCCACGTTCAGCGCCGGCAACGCCGTGGCGTTCTCCGTCTCCCTCGGGATGTTCTCGATCTTCCTGTTCGTGACGCTGTACATGCAGGCGATCCGGGGCTACACGCCGTTCCAGACCGGCCTCCGGTTCCTCCCGATGACAGTGATGATCATCGTGACGGCGCCCGTCGCGGGCCACCTGGCCCAGCGGATCGGACCGCGGATCCCGATGACCTACGGGCTCACGTTGGCATCGGCGGGCGTGCTCGGCCTCACGTTCATCCAGCCGGACACGCCGTTCTGGATCCTCGGGATCCTGTTCGTGCTGATGGGCCACGGGCTCGGGTCCACGATGGCGCCGATGACCGCCGCCGTGATGGGCGCGGTGGGGCCGCAGCGCGCAGGACTCGGCTCCGCGATGACGAACACCAGCCGTGAGGTCGGCGGCGTCCTCGGGATCGCGCTCCTCGGCACCGTGCTGTTCGACCGCCTCGGTTCCGTGCTCGTGCCCAAGCTCGGCGAGATCGGTCTGAGCCCGGGACAGGCGAGCGCGGTCGCGGAGAGCGCGTCACACGGCTTCGTCTCTCCCGCCGAGCTCGCCGGACTGGGACTCACGCCCGAACAGATCGGCGGGTTCACCGCCGCGTTCCGTGACTCCTACATGAGCGGGTTCCACCTCGCCCTGCTGATCGCCGGGCTGGTCCTGCTGACCGCCGCGGTTGTGGCCAACCGGTTCATCCCCGGACGGGCGCACGCGGACGAGATCCACGCGGAGGCCGCAGCGAGGGAAGCGATCACCGTCTCCGCGGAGTAGTGGAACCGCCTACCATCCGAAGCGTGATGGCGGTGCGGATCCTCGTCGTCGTGGCCGGCGTCGCGATCGTCGCGGCGGCGATCGGCTCGGCCGTCAAGACCGTCGTGCTTCCGCGAGCCACCGCATCGAGGATCACGCGCTCCGTCTTCGTGCTCCTCCGCGGTCTGTTCCGCGTCATCGCGCGGCCGAGGATGCGGTTCGAGCGGAGGGACAG
>JBOGVC010000088.1:0-6938 GCA_050695275.1 Actinomycetota bacterium
GGAGTGCTGCGCCCGCGGCAGCACCCGGACCTGCACCACGATGTCGGTCACCCCACGGATCGACGAGTTCAACGTGGGCACGCCGGTGCGGTAGTTCCCGCCGTCCGCGATCACGGCCACGTCCGCACGGAGCAGGTCGGCGTTGCCCTGGACGAGCTGGGGCAGGTGCTCGGTCGAGCACTCCTCTTCACCTTCCACGACGACCTTGATCGAGACGGGCGGGGGCCCGTCGGCCAGGAGCGCCCGGATCGCCGCCGCGTGGACGACGATGCCGCTCTTGTCGTCCGCGGCGCCGCGCCCGTACATCCGCCCGTCCTTCACGACCGGCTCGAAGGGCGGAGTGTCCCAGTCCTCGAGCGGCCCCTCCGGCTGGACGTCGTGGTGCGCGTAGAGCAGGACGGTGGGTGCGTCTTCGGGTCCGTGGATCTCCCCGAAGACCGCGGGATGGCCTCCGTCGAGCTCGAGGAGGCGGGCATCCGCCACGCCGGCCTCGATGAGGACGTCCCGTGTCATCTCCGCGGAGGCGCGCACGTTGGCGGGGTCGTATCCCGGGTATCCCATCGAGGGGATCCGCACCAGACGCTCGAGATCGGCGACGACGCGAGGCATGTCGGCGGCGATGCGCTCGCGGAGGTCGTCCATGGGGGAGCGAGCCTATCGGCTACGGCGACAGGCGCCGGATCGTCCAGCCGTCGCCGCCGGGCTCGTATCGGAAGCGATCATGGAGCCGGTGCTGCCGTCCCTGCCAGAACTCCACGGTGATCGGCGCCACCCGGTACCCGCCCCAGAACGGGGGACGGGGAACGTCGTCGCCGGCGTAGCGGGCGTCGAACGTGTCGAACCGTTCCATCAGCTCGTCGCGGGATGCGAGCTCCGAGCTCTGTCGCGAGGCCCAGGCGCCGATCCGTGCCTCGCGGGGCCGCGTCGCGAAGTAGGCGTCGGACTCCTCCTCGCTCACGATCGCGACGTCGCCGGTGACCGAGATCTGACGGTCCAGCTCCCGCCAGTAGATCGAGAACGCCGTCCGCGGGTTCTCGGCGAGCTCGGTTCCCTTCCGGCTCCCGTGGTTCGTGTAGAAGGTGAAGCCGTCGTCCCCGATGTCGCGCAGCAACACGTGGCGGATCGAGGGCCGTCCGTCGGCCGACGCCGTGGCCAGCGCCATCGCGTTCGGCAGTCGGATCCCGGCGCGCTCCGCGTCCTCGTACCAGCGCCGGAACAGCACGATGGGCTCCGAGGGGAGGCTCTCGAGGTCGAGCGGTTCATCGTCGGCGTTGCCCACGGGGCAACCGTATCGTGACTCTCCGCGGATCCCGGCGTCGAGCCCGGACGGGGTGGCGAGCGCGGACCCCGGCCACGGCACTCAGTCCGGGAGCAGTGGTACCGAGAGCCCCTGGTTGCGGCCGAGGAGGACCGCGCGGGTGATGGCCGACGATCCGAATCGATCGCGCACCTCGTCGAGCGTGGTGTCGATGGCGGAGGTGACCGAAGGATCGAACGGGAGCACGAGCTGGATCGCGGAGTCGTCGTCCAGGTTGCTGAGGGTCAGGCCGATGAGCGTGATCCCGCGGTCCCGGATCATCGGCATCGCCGCCCCGAGGAGAACCCTCCCGACCGTGAGGATCGTCTCGGTACGAGCGGTCGCCTCCCAGAGCGTGTGCGACCTCGTCGCGCGCGTGAAGTCGTCGAACCGCAGCCGAAGGACGACCGTTCGGCAGACGCGGTGGGCCGCTCGCAGCCTGCGGGCGAGTCGGTCGACCAGCGCCACGAGGTCGGTGTCGAGGGATCCGGGGGATCGCGGTCCTCGGCCGAGCGCGCGCTGCGTGCCCATCGAGCGGCGACGGCTGCCGACCTGGACCCGCCGCGGATCGCGGTTGTGGGCCAGGGCGTGGAGATGGCGCCCGCCGGCCCGGCCGAGCATCCGGACGAGCGCCGCCTCGCCGAGCTGCGCAACCTGTCCTACGGTCGTGATGGAGTCGGCGCGGAGCTTGCTCGCGGTGACCGGCCCGACGCCCCACAACCGCTCGACCGGAAGCGGGTGCAGGAACGCCAGCTCCCCGTCGGTCGGCACCAGCAACAGACCGTCGGGCTTCGCGACGCCGCTGGCTACCTTGGCAAGGAACTTCGTCCTGGCCACCCCGACCGTGACGGGCAGACCGACCTTCTCGAGGACGTCCCGCCGCAATCGAACGGCGATCTCCATCGGCGTGCCCGAGACCCGCCGCAATCCACCGACGTCGAGGAAGGCCTCGTCGATCGACAGCCCTTCGACGAACGGCGTCGTGTCGTTGAACACCTCGAACAAGGCCTTGCTTGCCTCGCTGTAGGCATCCATCCGAGGGGGAACGACGATCGCGTGCGGGCACAGCTTCCGCGCCTGCGCTCCGCCCATCGGGGTGAAGATGCCGAACGCCTTCGCCTCGTAGCTAGCCGCCAGCACCACGCCGGCCCCGACGATGACGGGACGGCCGCGAAGGCTGGGGTCGTCTCGCTGCTCGACCGACGCGTAGAACGAGTCGACGTCCGCGTGCAGGATCGTCGGCTCGTTCGACACGAACACATGTTCGCATCTGTGGGTGACGCCCACCGCCTGCGAGGGTTCCGGAGGCGACCTATCGGTCCCGTCGGCCGGTGTTCGACTACCTTCGACAGATCCGGCACGGAAGGGGAGGCGGCGATGCAGTACGTCATGCTGATCTATCAGGGCGATGCGCTCGAGCGACAGGCCGCGCTCCCTGAGGAGGAGCAGAAGCAGGTCTACTCCGACTACGAAGGGATCAACCAGACGCCGGGCGTCACCCCCGGTCTGCCGATGAGCCTGCCCCAGAACGCGACCACGGTCCGCGTCGAGGGCGGCACCACCCTGACAACGAACGGGTCCTTCGTCGGGATGAAGGAAGCCGTCGGCGGTTGGTTCATCCTCGAGGCCGAGGATCTCGACGCGGCCATCGAGGTGGCCGCCCGTGTGCCGGCAGCACGCTATGGTGGTGCCGTCGAGGTCCGACCCTCCGAGGTGTATTGGTAGCGACGCTCGATCGTGGAGTCCCGGGACGACTCCCCCTTCGACTCCACGATTCTCCCCGGCGCCCCCGGCAGGATTCGAACCTGCGCCCCCGGCTCCGGAGGCCGGTGCTCTATCCCCTGAGCTACGGGGGCTCGTTGCAGGAAGTGTAGCGGCCCGAGATCAGGCCTCGGCGGGCTCCTCGACCGCTTCTTCCTCCAGCGCTCCCTCATCGAACGGCGCAGAGACTCGATCGCCCAACAGACGCCGCACCCCGACGGAGACGAGCAAGACGCCCACGAAGAAGACGGGCAGGACGAGGATGCCGCGTCCGGAGAGATCGGCGAGGTCAACCTCACCGGACAGGAGCGCGGCGCCGGTCAGCACGAAGAGCAGCCCGAACGAGAACGAGACGGGGTCGAACCGGTGCGGCTTCATGCCGCACGGCCCTTGGAGTCGGGCGGCAGTCGATACAGATCCGTGCTGCCGATGCCCTGATCCACCTCGATCATCAGGATCCCGCCGCCCGACGATCCGGGCAGCGTCACCTCTCGTATCAGGTCGACGCCGTAGCGATCCTCGTAGCCCATCACCCGCAGCCCGCCCATCCCGACGTTGGCCACGAGATGCACGGTGACGTCGCGAGGCACGATGAGGTGGACGGCTCCCGCCCCGAGCTCGATACGGATCGATCGGGAGGAGCCGTCCAGGTCCACTCGCGTCAGGTTGACGTAGAGGTCTCCCGCCAGGAGCCGTTGCGAGGCGGGGAACGGATCATCGCGCCGCGGATACACCGTCCGCGAGGCGATCTCCGTCCCGAACGGGAGATGGATGAGGCTGAGCACGAGGGCGACGGGGAGGACCAGCACCCCGAGCGCGATGGCCCCTCGTGCCCGTCCCCACCATGCGCCGAGCAGGAGCCCGGTCCCCAAGATGACCAACGCGAGCGCAGGGAAGCGACCCACCTCGAGGGTGATGGCCCCGAGTCCATCGAGCAGCACCGCCACGGAGACGGCGATCATCGCGAGGCCCGCCGTGAGGACGCCCAGTCGGGATCGCTCTCGCGGTTGCCGCACCCGCGGCAGCGTCAGAGCGGCCGTCGGCGGGGGAGCCAGGGTCTGGATCGGCTCCCGGACGACCGGCGGGGTGGGAACGACGTCGGTCCCCTCGACAGATGCGAGGTCGTGACGGAATAACGTCACGCCGAATGCGATCAGGACGACACCGAGGACGAGCGGCAGGCTCCATCCGACCCCATCCGGGTTCGGACCGATCTGGGTCGCGAGCACCGCGGCACCGGCGATGAGCGCGAGGCGGCCTGCCCAGGCAGGCGAGCTCGGGAACCTCCGCAGGAACTCCTCGGAACCCGAGCTCGGCATGTCCTCTCTCGGCAGCAACCACCAGAGCGCGAGGTAGAGGAGGAGGCCGACTCCGGCGCCGAAGGACAGGACCACGAACACGAGCCGGATCCAGGCGGGGGGGATCCCCAGCGCATCGGCGATGCCGCTGGCCACGCCGGCGATCAGGCGGCGGCCGGTGGGGCGAACGATGCGCCTTCGCCGCGCGTTCGGCTCGCCCGCGTGGAGGGTTCCTTCGTTCGATCCAGCCACGAGCCGATCGTGGCGGCTCGGCACCGAGGGCGCCATCGGGGATGTCCCCCAGTCGACCCCGAGGTGGTCGGGGTCTGCTCGGGGTTCACCACCCTGGCTCCGCCGTCCACGACTATGCGACCATGAGCGCGGCGGCGGGGGAGGATCGACGTGCAGGAAACACGGGGTTCGGTGGTGTCCTCATCGCTTGTGCGGCGCAGCGCTGTGGACCGACTCGTGACGGGCACGGCGGGCGGGCTCGGGGAACGACTCCGTGTCGATCCGATCGTCGTGCGCCTCGGCTTCGTGCTCCTGACGCTCGCGGGCGGCCTCGGCCTCCTGCTCTACGGGCTCGGTTTCGTGGTCTCGTCCGAGCCCGGGCCCGACGATGAGGCGCCCGAGGCGCCGCGCCGTATCCGCACCGTCGCGACCGCCTCGACCATCGCCGGCTTCCTCCTCGTCCTCCGTGACATCGGCGTGTGGTTCGGTGACCCCATCGTGGTGCCCGCGACCATCGCTGTCATGGGGAGCTCGGTCATCAGCGGACGTTCCGACGCGCACGGCCGGCCCCGGATGGGGTGGATGGGCTCCGCAACCGGGATCGTCCGAACGATCGTCGGCTTCGGGATGGTTGGTGTGGGGACGATCTGGCTGGTGGCCGCCGCGGGGCCGTACGCCATCTCCTTCGGGTCGATCGTCGTAGCCGTAGCCGCAGTGGCGGCGCTCGCCCTCGGGGTGGGACCGTTCGTCGTTCGTGCGCTGCGCCAAACGGCGCGTGAGCGGCGCGAGCGCATCCGCTCGGAAGAGCGCGCCGCCGTCGCCGCGCACCTGCATGACTCGGTCTTGCAGACGCTCGCGCTGATCCAGCGCTCCGATTCGTCGCCCGAGGTGGCCCGGCTCGCCCGCCGCCAGGAACGCGAGCTCCGCTCTTGGCTCTATGGACGCCGGATCGGCGTGTCCCACGGCCGTCTCGGGGAAGCGTTGGAAACGATGGCGGCGCGCATCGAGGAGCATCATGCGGTCACCGTCGACGTCGTGGCCGTGGGCGACTGCGCGATGGATGATCGGCTGGTCGCGATGGTGGAGGCCTGTGGCGAGGCTGCCCTGAATGCCGCTCGGCATTCGGGTGACAGCGCCGTGTCGGTCTTCGTGGAGGTGGGGTCCGATCGCGTCGAGGCATACGTGCGAGATCGAGGGCGCGGGTTCTCGCCGCAGGAGGTGGCGGCAGATCGACACGGGATCGAGCACTCGATCCGGGCCCGGATCGATCGGGCCGGCGGCAAGACGGCGATCTCGAGTCGTCCGGGTGATGGCACCGAGGTCCACCTCTGGATCCCTCGAGGGTCCGCGTGACTCCGATCCGGGTGTTCCTCGTTGACGATCATCGCCTCTTCCTCTCCGGGGTCCGGACGGAGCTCGGTCGGGAGTTCGAGGTCGTGGGGGCGGCGTCCGACGTCGTGGAGGCGATCGAGGGGATCCGGACCACGCGGCCCGACGTCGCCTTGCTCGATGTGCACATGCCGGAGGGCGGCGGGGTGGCGGTGCTCGATGCGATGGCGGCCACGCATCCGGATATCCGGTTCCTCGCGCTCTCCGTCTCCGATGCGCCGGAGGACGTGATCGAGGTGATCCGTGCGGGGGCGCGAGGATACGTCACGAAGACGATCGCCCCCGATGAGCTCGTCGAAGCGGTTCGTCGGATCCATGAAGGCGACGCGGTGTTCTCTCCGCGTCTCGCCGGCTTCGTGTTGGATGCCTTCGCGACGGAGCCGCGATCCGGCGCCGACCCCGAACTCGACCTCCTGACCTCCCGGGAGAAGGAGGTGCTTCGGCTGATCGCGCGTGGGTACGCGTACCGCGAGGTGGCGAAACGGCTGCATGTGTCGGTCAAGACCGTCGAGACCCACGTCTCCGCCGTGCTCCGGAAGTTGCAGCTGTCCAATCGGCACGAGCTCACCCGATGGGCGAGCGACCGTCGCCTGGTCTGACGACGACCGGGGGCGCGGGCGCCGGTACCATCCGGGCATGCCGCGGGTGCTGTTCGCCGACGACGATCCGATCCTGCATCGGCTCCTCGAGGTCAACTTCCGCGTGGTCGGGATCACGATCGAGTCGGTGGGCAGGGGCGACGCCGCGCTGGAGCGGGTCATGGCCTCGCCTCCCGACGCGCTCGTCCTCGACGCGACGATGCCGGGGATGGACGGTCACGAGGTGTTTCGGCGCCTCCGCGAGGTGCCCGCGCTCGCGGAGCTCCCGGTGATCTTCCTCACGGGGCGCGGTGCCGAGGAGTTCGAGGCGTACCGGGGACCCCACGTGCGGATCATGACCAAGCCGTTCGACCCCACCAAGCT
>JBOGVC010000089.1:0-13882 GCA_050695275.1 Actinomycetota bacterium
CGTCCCCCCACTGCGTCCCGAGCACGATCGTGGCCGGCATCTGCGAGGAGTGTATCGGTCGCGCGTGGGACACTTTTGTTGTGGTTGTCCCATCTGGGGAACACCGCTAGCGTGGCCGCTCCACCAACCGCGGACCTGAGGACCTGATGACCAAGAGCCGGGAAGAACTCGAGCTGGAGAAGCTCGTCGAGATCGATGGAGAGTTCTGCGTCCCGCACGAGCTCAACGAAGCCCGGCACGTCGTCGACTGGGGGCCGTTCGAGCCGCCTCGGAGCGCCTGGTACATCGTCCGGAAGTTGTTGCTCTTCCTCCCCGCGATGTACCTGTTCATCCTCGCCGTCCAGATCATGAAGACGGGCGCGGCCGCGATCGGACCGCAGATCGAGGGCCAGTTCCCGTTCGCGAACGGCATCTCGACGCTGGGGTTCGGCTGGCTCGGCGCGTACTTCGTGCTCTCGGGCTCCCCGGTCGCGGCCACGGCGATCAGCCTGTACGGAGCGGGGACGCTGACGAGGCTGCAGACGTTCACGATGCTGTCGGGATCGCGCCTGGGCGCATCGTTCATCGTGCTGCTGACGGGGTTCCTCTACGCCGCGCGGAACCGGCACGACCCGAACCGCAGCGAGCCGATCGGGATGGGGATCCAGGCCATGACGATGACGGCGCTCGTCTACCTGCCCGGGATGGTGATCGGATACGGCATCATCCGCAGCGGACTGCTCGACGGGTTGAACCTGCACGCGTCGGGGCAGCTCGAGGCCGCGCTCTCCGTGGTGTGGGGACCCGTCGTCGACGCGGTCGAAGGGATCGTCCCGGACGCGTTCCTCTTCCTGGTCGGGCTCCTGGTGATCCTGACCTCGTTCAAGGTGCTCGACCGCGTCCTGCCTCAGGTCAGCAGCGACTCGACGGCGAAGCGCGCGGCCTGGATGCGACGGCCCTGGACGATGTTCGCGCTGGGCTGCATCGTGGCGACCCTGACCCTCTCAGTCTCCGTCGCGCTGACGGTGCTGGTGCCGCTCGCGGTGAAGGGCTACGTCCGCCGGGACGACGCGCTCCCCTACATCATGGGCGCGAACATCACGACCCTCGCGGACACGCTGGTGGTCGCGATGCTGCAGCGCGATCCCGTCGCGGCGCAGATCGTGCTGGCGGAGGCGATCGGCGTGACGATCGTGTCGCTGGCGATCCTGGCCTTCTGGTACCAGCCCGTGAAGCGTCGCGTGATCCTCATCGACGACTACTTCGTGGGTTCGACGAAGCGGCTCGCGATCTTCGTCGGCATCCTCTTCGTCTTGCCCGTGTCGTTCCTCCTCTCGGGACTCTGGATCGGGCCGATCCTGCAGTAGGCCGCGCCTGTACGCTGGCCAGCCGCCGTGGACGACCCGACGATCGCCGCACGCCCTTCCGACACCGGTCTGCGCGCGAGCGTGTCGCTGCTCCGCCGCAACCGGGATTTCCGCGCGCTGTTCTTCGCCTCCGTGATCTCCCTGGGCGGTGACTGGTTCCTCTGGGTGGCGATCAACGGGCTGATCTACGAGGCCACCGACAAGGCGCTCTACGTCGGCCTCGCGATCATGGCCCAGGAGTTCGCGTTCTTCCTCGCGTCGCCCATCGGTGGCGTGCTGGCCGACCGGATCGACCGGCGGAAGCTGATGATCGTCTGCGACCTGGCGCGGGCGGTGATCTGCGTGGCGTTCCTGCTGGTCGGACCGGAGACCCTCTGGCTCGCCTACGTGCTGCTGCCCCTGCTCGCGTCCTTCGCCGCACCGTTCGACCCCGCCCTCTCGGCCGCGACCCCGAACGTCGTCGATCCCGGAGATCTGCCCGTCGCGAACGCGCTGAACGGGTCGCTGTGGGGCACGATGCTCGCCGTCGGCGCGGGGCTCGGCGGTCTCGTCAGCGACGCGTTCGGCGCCGACACGGCGTTCCTCGTCAACGCCGTCTCGTTCCTGGTCTCGGCCCTACTGCTCTCCTCGATCCGGCGTTCCTTCTCCGAGTCCGCCCGACGGGCCACCGAGCATCCGGGGATCATCGAGGCGACCCAGGAGACGTGGCGGTTCGCGCGTCGCGACCACCGGGTCCTGTCGCTCCTGGCCGTGAAGTTCGGATTCGGCGCCGCCGCCGGACTCCTCGCCCTGATCCCGGTGATGGCGCTGGACGTCTTCGATTCCGGCAAGGTCGGGTTCGGGATCCTGATGGCGGCACGCGGGGTGGGTGCGCTGATCGGACCGTTCCTGGGCCACCGGATCGCGGGACCCGGACACCGCCGGCTCTTCCCGGCGATCGGACTCTCGCTCGCGGTGTTCGGGCTGGCGTACATGGCCCTGGGTGTGGCGCCGTCACTCGCGATCGCCGCGGTGACCATCTGCGTGGCTCACCTGGGCGGCGGATCGCAATGGATGCTGTCCACCTACGGCCTGCAGGTGCTCGTCCCCGATCACATCCGCGGCCGGATCTTCGGCTTCGACTACATGCTGATCACGCTCTCGCTCTCGGTATCCGCGGTGATCGCGTCCGCCGTTTCCGACCAGATCGGGGCGCCGACCACCGTCACGATCCTCGGCGGTGTGGCGCTGGCCTGGGCCGTGGTGTGGTTCGTGCTCAGCCGCGGCGTCCGCCGGACCGGCCTGGACGGGTTCGGGGAGCCGGGATCGGACGCCGGATCGGAACCGGTCCCCTCGATCAGCTGAGGCTCAGCCGGCGGGCTCGTCCGGACGCCCGGGGGCCGCGGGGGGCGGCGCCGCGGGTGGCGGCATGCCCGCCGGAGGCGTGGCAGGCGGCGCCGTGGAGGGCTCCGACGGGCTCCCGAAGGACACACCGGGCGCGCCGGCTTCGAAGCTCACCTTCGGCACGCCCGCATCTCCGCGGAGGGCCTCCTCCACCTCGAAGAACTCTTCCTCCTCGAAGTGGAACAGGTTCGCGACGACGTTCGACGGCACGGACTGAACGCGTCGGTTGTAGTCGCGAACGTTGGCGTTGTAGAAGCGCCGGGCGGTCTGGAGCCGGTCCTCGGTGTTCGTGAGCTCGGCCTGCAAGGCCAGGAAGTTCTGGTTCGCCTTCAGATCCGGATAGTTCTCGACGACGGCGAACAGCTGCCGCAGCGCGGCGACGAGCGGTCCCTCCGCCGCGGCCTGCTCGGCCGGCGAACCCGTGGCTCCGGTCGCGTTCGCGCGAGCGCGCGTGACGTTCTCGAACACCTCCCGCTCGTGAGCGGCGTACCCCTTCACCGTCTCCACGATGTTCGGGATCAGGTCGTAGCGGCGCCGGAGCTCGGTGTCGATGTTCGCCCAGGCGTCCTTGATCAGGTTCTTCTGCGAGACGAACCGGTTGTACGAAACGACGCCCGCGATCGCGAGCACCACGACGATCCCCAACACCACCCAGAGGACTTCCACGTTCGCTCCCTTTCCTTCTCGCCTTCGTTCGGAACCGGAAGCCTACCCCCTGGGGTACAAGGAGCTCACCACGGCCGGGATCTGCTCCCGGAACGTCTTCGCCGTGCCCAGCAGATGGAGCATCCGGGCCGGCTCGACCCGCCGGCACGAACACAGGAGCCGGTCTCCGATGACCTCGAACCCGTACCCGTCGCCGTGGCGCAGCAGCCAGTCCATCATCCGGGCGTCGCAGAACGCGGTGGCGAACCGTTCGTCCGGCCCCTTCACCGTGAACCGGCGGTTGAACTCCTCGGATTCGAACTCGATGTCGCGGAACGTGAGCGCGTCGGCCAGTCGCGTGAAGAGGTTCTCCTCGCTGATCTGCAGCGCCGGGCAGCGGGCGTCGATCTGGGTGAGCAGGCAGTCGAAGCGCGAATACGACCGCGACGTGTGCCCCTTCGAGTCGGTGGTCTCCTCGTAGAACCAGTAGTCGAACGCCCGGATCTCGAGCCCCTGCCACGTGCCCCACAGGACGTTCTCGATGCCCCGGCCGTCCCCTCGCCGCAGGAGGACGAACGGCTCACCGAGCGTGTCGAACGGATCCTCGATCGAGAAGTCCAGACCGTGTCCGAGAGCCAGCGCACGGAACTCCCGCTGGCGCTCGAGCTTGCGTTGGTGGGCGTAGTAGGCGAACGCGGCCACCGCCAGGCCGAACACCAGGAAGAGCAGCAACGGGGCCACGCCGTCCACGCCAGGAGTATCGGCCCGCTCGCGCGCGGAGCCAAGGTCACCGGCTCGGATCAGCCGAGCGGAGCGATGCGGCGACACGTGGGAACCGAGCGAGGAATCCGCGGAGGACCGCGACCGCCGCGCCGGGGCGATGCGGGTCTCCCAGATCCGTGTACGACACCATCGCCCAGCGGCCGCCGACCTCGAACGTCCACCCCGGACCCTGTTCGAGGATCCAGGCGAGCATGCGCTGATCGAGGAAGGCGGTGGAGAAGAGCCGGTCCTCAGTGCGGATCCGGCAGCGACGAGCGAACTCGTCAGACTCGCTCGACCTGACCACCAACGGCCCGAGCGGATCCGCCGTGACGACGGGACGAGGCTCCACGACCACCGACGGCGCTTCGAAGTCGATCGCGCACGCCGCGGACGCCATCCAGGTGGGTGACTCATAGCTCTCGTGCCGGCTGACGCGACGATCGAACGTGAAGACCGGAGGCTCCCCCGGGAACACGATCAGATGCCAGGCGTCGGTCGCGTACGTCCGCTCGTCGGAGAACGAGGGGAGCGACTGCATCGATCGAGGCAGCCACGGCCGGATCCGGAAGCGCCGGCCCTCCTTCCGAGCGAGGTCCGCCAGCATGCGACGCCGGCCCCGAGGAGGGAACTCCCCGAGGACGACCCTGATCGACAGGAGCATCAGGATCACGAGGATGGTTGCGGCGAAGAGCTCGCCCGGGAACCCGCGCCGGTCGACGGCAGCCGTGAACAGGGCGATCGCCGTGATGCCGGCCGCCACGATGCCGGCGCTGACCAACGGCCTGACGAGGCCTCGCCACCTCGTCGTGCCACCTGATGTCATCGGTCCGAGCCGAAGAAGGAGGAGAAGACCGGAGGGATCCGATCGAGGAACGTGCGCATCGTCTCCAACGCCCACTCCACGTCGGCGTCCGGGCGCCGCGGCGTCCGGCACACGAGGGTCCCGTCCGAGATCTCGAAGCCGGTATCCGGCGGGAGCGCCTCGAGCCACGTCATCATCCGGCCGTCGATCAGCGCGTGTGCGAACCGGGGATCGTCGCAGCGGACTTCGAAGGCCCGGTTGAAGCTCTCGAGCTCGAACTCGATCCCCCGGCTCCCCATCGACGCCGCGAGCCGGCCCGCGAACCCCTCCGGGACGATCGACAGGTTCGGCCAGGCGTCGGGGACAGACGTGGTGGCACACGTGAAGGATCGATAGTCGTTGCGGTTCGGATCGCTCGACCTCGCGAACCAGTAGTCGATCACGACCACCTCCATCCCTCGCCAGGTGCCCCATGAGGTGTTCTCGATGTCTTTCGCGCCGGCCACCTGGCCGAGAAGGGCGAACTGGCGCTGGAAGTACCCGAACCGATCACCGGGTGCCGACTGGAGGTGGAGCCATCGGGCCTGCTCCTGGTGGAGCTCCCGGCGCGGCCGCACCTTGAACCACCAGCCGGCGAACACGATCAGGCCGATCGCGCCCCACGCGGCAACCTGCGCCGGGAGCTCCCGCCTGGCCTCGGCGTCACCGGTCAGCGCGAGCAGGAGCATCCCTCCGAGGAAGACCACGCCTAGCCCGAGCAGGAGCCTCCGGCTCGTGCGAACCCTCATGCGCGCAGTATCGACCGGCGGGACGTCCCGGCGTACTATCCGGCGGCTTCGGATCGAGGGTGCACACGGTGCGTGAGACCGTCCGCCCCTGCATCCACCACGACGGTGTCGCCCTCGCGAGCATCACCCGAGAGCAGCAGGAGCGCGAGCGGGTCCTGGATCTCCCGTTGGATCAGCCGCTTGAGCGGGCGCGCGCCGAAGTTGGGGTCGTAGCCGGCGTTGGCCAGATAGGTCGTCGCCTCGTCCGTGAGCTCGAGCGTGAGCTTCCGGTCCGCCAGCCGCCGCTGCAGGCCGTGGAGCTGGATCGCCACGATCTTCACGATGTCCTCGCGGCTCAGCGCGTCGAAGACGACCACCTCGTCGATCCGGTTCACGAACTCCGGCCGGAAATGGGCGCGGACGTCGGCCAGAACCTTCTCCTCGCGCTCCTCCGGCGAGGCGGTGGGGTCCTGGAAGACCGCCGCGCCGAGGTTCGAGGTCATGATGACGATCGTGTTCCGGAAGTCGACCGTCCGGCCCTGCCCGTCCGTCAGCCGGCCGTCGTCGAGGAGCTGCAGCAACACGTTGAACACGTCGGAGTGCGCCTTCTCGATCTCGTCGAGGAGCACGACCGAGTACGGCCGTCGCCGGATCGTCTCCGTGAGCTGTCCGCCCTCCTCGTAGCCGACGTAGCCGGGTGGTGCGCCCACGAGCCGCGACACGGTGTGTCGCTCCTGGTACTCGCTCATGTCGATCCGGACCATCGCGCGCTCGTCGTCGAAGAGGAACTCGGCCAGCGCTCGGGCGAGCTCCGTCTTCCCGACGCCGGTGGGACCGAGGAAGAGGAAGGAGCCGATCGGTCGGTTCGGATCCTGGAGGCCGGCACGGGCACGGCGGATCGCGTTCGCGACCGCGGTCACCGCGGCGTCCTGCCCCACCACCCGCTCGTGGAGTGCCTCCTCCAGGTGGATCAGCTTCTGCGTCTCACCTTCCATCAGGCGAGAGACGGGGATGCCGGTCCACTTCGAGACCACCGAGGCAACGTCCTCCTCCGTGACCTCCTCGTTCAGCATCTTCTGGTCGGCCTGGATCTTCTGCAGCCGCTCGTTCTCCGCTTCGAGCTGGCGCTCGAGCTCCACGATCGTGGTGAAGCGAAGCTCGGCCGCCCGCTCCAGATCACCTTCACGCTCGGCGCGCTCCGAGGCCGCCCTGGCCTCCTCGAGCTCCGACTTCACCCGACGGATCGTGTCGATCCGCTCCTTCTCCTGCTGCCAGTGCGCGCGCATCCCGCGCGACGTCTCCTGGAGGTCCGCGAGCTCCCGCTCGAGCCGATCGAGCCGGTCGAGGGATGCGGTGTCCGTCTCCTTCTGGAGCGCGGCGCGCTCGATCTCGAGCTGCCGGATGCGTCGCTCCACCTCGTCGATCTCGATGGGGACCGAGTCGATCTCGATGCGGAGCCGGGACGCGGCCTCGTCGATCAGGTCGATCGCCTTGTCCGGGAGGAAGCGGCCCGTCACGTAGCGGTCGGACAGCACGGCGGCCGCCACGAGCGCCGGGTCCTGGATCCGCACGCCGTGGTGGACCTCGTACCGCTCCTTGAGACCGCGGAGGATCGCGATCGCGGCGTCGACCGAGGGCTCCTCCACGAGCACAGGCTGGAACCGCCGCTCGAGGGCGGCGTCCTTCTCGATGTGCGAGCGGTACTCGTCCAGGGTCGTCGCGCCCACCAGCCGCAGCTCGCCGCGGGCGAGCATCGGCTTGAGCAGGTTGCCGGCATCCACCGCTCCCTCGGCCGCCCCGGCGCCGACGATCGTGTGCAGCTCGTCGATGAACGTCACGATCTCGCCCTCGGAGTCCGCGATCTCCTTCAGGACCGCCTTCAGGCGCTCCTCGAACTCGCCCCGGTACTTCGCTCCCGCGACCATCGCGCCCAGGTCGAGCGAGATGAGTCGCTTGTTCTTCAGGGACTCGGGCACGTCCCCGTCGACGATCCGTTGCGCGAGCCCCTCGACGATCGCGGTCTTGCCGACGCCAGGCTCGCCGATCAGGACCGGGTTGTTCTTCGTCCGGCGCGAGAGGACCTGGATCACGCGCCGGATCTCCTCGTCCCGGCCGATCACCGGATCGAGCTTGCCTTGACGCGCCGCATCGGTGAGATCGCGGCCGAAGCGCTCGAGCGCCTGGAACGTCTCCTCCGGGTTCTGCGACGTCACGCGGTGGCGGCCGCGAACCTCGGCGAGCGCGGCCAGCACGCCGTCCCGGGTCAGCCCCGCGTCGGCGAGGAACCGAGCGACCGAGCTCTCGCTCTGGAGCATCGCCAAGAGGAGGTGCTCCGTGGAGATGTACTCGTCGGTGAGCTGCTCGGCCTCGCGTCCGGCCGCTTCGAGCAAGCGGGCGGTGGCGGGCGACAGACCGACCTGCACGCCCTCGGCGTAGACCTTCGGCTTCTCTGCCAGGACCTCGTCCACGCGGTCCCGCAACTGCTTCGGCACCACGCCGAGCTGATGCAGGAGCGGGAAGATGACGCCTTCCGGATCGGTGAGCAGCGCGTACAGGACGTGCTCCGGCTCGATCTGCTGATGGTGCCGGGACGACGCCTGCTGATGCGCCTCCTGGAGCGCGGACTGCGACTTGATGGTCAGCCTGTCGAGTTCCATGTCTTCCTCGTTTCGTCGAAGACGTCTCGCGTGATCCCGTACATCACGTAGTCGCGGGGGCCGTCCTTGGTGGGCATGAAGCCGCGGAGCGTCCCCTCGAGCTCGAACCCGAGGTGCTCCGCGACGTGGCGCATCGCGACGTTCTCGACGTCCGTCGTGAGCTGCACCCGATGCGCGTGCTCCTCGTCGAACAGGTGAGCGAGGAACAGACCGAGCGCACGACGCCCGATCCCGCCACCTCGCGTTGCCGGGTCGAAGACCTCGATCCCGATCTCGAAGACGCCCGGCGGCAGCCCCATCTCCGGTTGCCGAGCTTGGATCTCGCCGGCGAGATGCCCGTCGGCGACGATCCCGAGGAGGAGCTCCCCGTGCGCGACCCGGCCGCTGTTGGCCACACGATCGCGGAGCTTCCGGCGGGCGGCGTCACTGGAGTCGGCCCAGGGCTCGTCCGACCGCATCCGGGCCGCCCAGAGGGACTCGAGGTCGCCGGCCTGCAACGGTCGGAGCGACACGTGCCTCGTCACGCACGTCCCCCGGGCCACGGTGGCGCGAAGACGCTCGCGAGCGGCACGATGGCCATACCGGTACGGCGCCCGGGCATGGGGATCGGGCGCCCCTCCAGGTGGGCCTCGAGCTGCGCGATCCGGGCGCGCATCCGCTGTAGGTCATCCTCGAGCGCCATGATCCGCTTGACCCCCGCGAGGTTCACCCCGTCCTGCGTCAACACCTGGACACGGCGGAGCCGAGCGATATCGGCCTCCGAGTATCGTCTCGTGTTCCCGCTCGTTCGCTTCGGCCGGACCAGCCCCTTCTGCTCGTAGATGCGCAGGGTCTGGGGATGCACCCCCGCCAGCTCCGCGGCGACGCTGATGATGTAGACGGCCCGATCCGGACCGCTCGGGGCACCGCGTTCGTTGTCGTCCTTCATGATCCTCTCCTCACTGCACGCCGAGCCGCTTGCGCGGCGACTCCTTCGAAGCGTCGCGGAGCTGCCGCAGCAGTTCCTTCTCCTCCCGCGAGACCTTGCCGGGGACGTCCACCTGCACCTTGGCCAGGAGATCGCCTCGGCCTCCCCGCTTCGGAGCGCCCTTGCCCTTCACCCGGAACGTCTTGCCGCTGGGGGTGCCCGCCGGCACCTTCAGCGTCACCGGCCCGTTGAGCGTGGGCACCTCGACGTTCGCGCCGAGGGTCGCCTCGGGGTAGGTGACCGGCAGATCGACGGTCAGGTCGTCACCGCGGCGGCCGAACACCGGATGCGGCTGGACGGCGACCTTCACGTACAGGTCTCCGGCACGCCCGCCCGCGGGACCCGGCTCACCCTTCCCCGCGAGGCGGATCCGGGCGCCGTTGCGAACGCCCGACGGGATCTTCACCTTGAGCGTGCGGGTCCGGCGCTCGGCGCCGGTGCCGCCGCACTTCGTGCACGGGGACTCCACGATCCTCCCGGCCCCACCGCACTGCGGGCACGGCCGCGACATCGAGAAGAACCCCTGGTTCTCCGCGATCTCGCCGCTGCCCTGACACCGAGGGCAGGTGATCGGCTGGGTCCCCGGTTCCGCCCCCGATCCGTGGCAGCGAGAGCACACGGCCGGCCCGTCGATCCGGATGGGTGCCGTCGTCCCGGCCATCGCGTCCTCGAACGAGATCGTCACCGCGGTCTCGAGATCCGCGCCCCGCTGGGCGGCCGGCCGGCCCCCGGCGCGCCTCCCGCTCCCGCCGAACAGGCCGCCGAACAGGTCACCGATGTCATCGACGTTGACCTGCTCGTAGCGGACGCCGGCGCCGGTACCCGTCGCTCCACCAGGCCAACCCGCGCCAGAACCCGGCCGTCCGAACCCGGGACCGAACCCGGACGTGCCCATCTCGCGCACCTGGTCGTAGGACTTCCGCTTCTCCTCGTCCCCGAGCACGTCGTACGCGGCCGAGATCTCCTTGAACCGCGCTTCTGCGTCGGGATCGCCCTGCTTCGTGTCAGGGTGATGCTGCTGCGCGAGCTTCCGGTAGGCCTTCTTGACCTCCGCGGCGGAGGCGTTCTTGGGCACGCCGAGGACCGCGTAGTAGTCCTTGTCGAACCACTCCCTGCGAACCTCGTCCGCCATGCCTCACTTCCTCTCCACCCGCACCCCGGCCGGCCGGAGGACCCGGCCTTTCAGCGTGTAGCCGGGTCGCAGCACGTCGGCGACGACGGGATCTCCGTCGCCCTCTCCCGACTGCATCAGCGCTTCGTGGAGCTCCGGATCGAAGGGCTTGCCCTCCGCGTCCATGCGTTCCAGACCCTCCGCCCGCAACGTGTCGACGAGCTTCGCGTAGACCAGCTCCACCCCGTGGAGGAACCGGTCGTAGTCGGGCCGATCCTGCGCGTGCATCAGCGCCAGATCGAAATCGTCGAGGACCTCGAGGAGACGGCGGAGCACCGGTTGCGCCGCCAGCTCCACCGCTGACGTCTGCTCCCGGAGGACGCGCTTGCGGTAGTTGTCGAACTCCGCTTGCAGCCGCTGGAGGTGCTCGCGGTACTGGTCCGCCCGCGCGCGCGCCGACTCCAGGTCGTCGGCGTCGGCCTCCGACCCGGCCTCGCCGGCCGGATCGGACGCGGCCGCGTGGTCGGCGGCCACGTCCTCGTCGACGATCTTGCCGTCGGACGTCACGACGTGCCTCCTTCGTCGACGATCTCGCCTTCCACCACGTCCTCGTCACCGTCCGGCTGCTCGCCGTCCGGCGCCGAGGTCTCGTCGCCGCCGCCGCCGGCGGCCTGGGCCTGCGCGGCTTGCTCGTGCATCGACTGTCCGACCCGCTGCCAGACCTGCATCAGGGCGTCGCTCGCCGCGCGCAACGTCTCCGTCTCGGCGGATTCGTCCTTCAGCGTCTGCTTGAGCTCGTCGTTCTTCGACGTGAGCTCGGCCTTGTCGGCATCCGCGAGCTTCTCGTCGTTGTCCTTGAGGAACGTGTCGACCTGGTAGGTCAGCTGGTCGGCCTGGTTCCGAGCCTCGGCAGCCTCGCGGCGCTTGTGGTCCTCGGCCGCGAACGCCTCGGCCTCCTTGACCATGCGATCGATCTCGTCCTTCGAGAGGGCGGTGCCCCCCGTGATCGTCATCGCCTGCTCCTTGCCGGAGGCCAGGTCCTTGGCGCTCACGTTCACGATCCCGTTCGCGTCGATGTCGAAGGCCACCTCGATCTGCGGCACCCCGCGAGGCGCCGGCGGGATCCCGGTCAGGTGGAACCGCCCGAGCGACTTCACGCCGGGCGACATCACCGTCTCGGCCTCTCCCTGCAGCACGTGGATCTCCACGGTCGTCTGGTTGTCGTCCGCGGTCGTGAAGATCTCGGACTTGCGTGTGGGGATCGTGGTGTTCCGCTCGATCAGCTTGGTGAACAGGCCGCCCTTGGTCTCGACTCCGAGCGTCAGGGGCGTGACGTCCAGCAGCAAGATGTCCTTGACGTCGCCCTTCAGGACGCCGGCCTGGATCGCCGCGCCGACCGCCACGACCTCGTCGGGGTTGACGCCCTTGTGGGGATCCTTCCCGCCGGTCAGGTCCTTCACGAGCTCCTGGATCATCGGCATCCGGGTGGAGCCGCCGACGAGGATCACGTGATCGATCGCGCTGGCGTCCTTGCCCCAGTCCTTGATCGCCTGGTCGAACGGACCGCGGCACCGGTCCACCAGATCCGCGGTCATCCGCTCGAACTCGGTGCGCGTCAGCTTCTCCTCCAGGTGCAGCGGACCGTCCGGACCCGCGCTGATGAACGGCAGGTTGATCGTGGTCTCCGCGACCTGGGACAGCTCGATCTTGGCTTTCTCTGCCGCCTCCTTGAGGCGCTGCATCGCCATCCGGTCCTTCACCAGGTCGATCGAGTAGTTCCCCTTGAACCGCTCGGCGAGCCAATCGATCACCCGCTGGTCCCAGTCGTCGCCACCGAGCTGGGTGTCGCCGTGGGTGGCCTTGACCTCCACGACGCCTTCGCCGATCTCCAGCAGGGAGACGTCGAACGTTCCGCCGCCGAGGTCGAACACGAGGATCGTCTGCTCGGTCTGTTGCTTGTCCAGCCCGTAGGCCAGGGCCGCGGCCGTCGGCTCGTTGATGATCCGGAGCACCTCGAGGCCCGCGATCTGCCCGGCTTCCTTCGTCGCCTGTCGCTGGGCATCGTCGAAGTAGGCGGGGACGGTGATCACGGCCTGCGTGACGGTGTCGCCCAGGTAGGCCTCCGCGTCACGCTTGAGCTTGTTGAGGATCTGCGCCGAGATCTCCTGGGGCGTCCACCCCTTGCCGTCGACGTCGACCGACCAATCCTTGTCGCCCATATGCCGCTTGACCGAGCGGATCGTCCGATCCGGGTTCGTGATGGCCTGCCGCTTCGCGACCTCGCCCACCAGGATCTCGGCGGTCTTGGAGAAACCCACGACCGAGGGAGTCGTGCGTGACCCCTCCGCGTTGGGAACCACGACCGGCTCCCCACCCTCGAGTACCGCGACAACCGAGTTGGTCGTGCCCAGATCGACTCCCACCGCTCGTGCCATCGGACGATCCCTCCTTGTGATTTTGCCCTCGGGGGTCCGCTGGACCACCGGCGTTCGGATGCTTCCAGGGTAGAACCTAAGTGTGGTATTGACAACTTTCCTTCTAGGCAGTCGAGAAGGCTTGCGGGGCTGGCCATGGACATATCTCGAACGATCGACGGGCGAGCGGCGGAAGTGCCTTGGTGCCACATGCTTCCGGGCGTTCAAGCCCAACGCCTTTTCGTCCGATGGATGGACTAGACCCAACGGACGGGACCGCCCGACACCTCCATCGAAAGGATGAGAGTGGCTACCTCGAGCACGACGCTGCGCCCCCGACGGAGCGTGCATCCGACCGTGGCCCATACGGTCGATACGCTGCTGTTGCAGGAGCGCACGAATTGGGCGATCCACATCCATGACGGCCTCACCCAGTCCGTCACGAGCGCGATCCTCGAGCTCCAGGGTCTGCAGCACAGGATCCGCACGGAACCGGAGCTCGTCTGCTCGACCTTGAAAGAGATCGAGGACGCGATCCGGAACGACCTGAAGCAGATCCGGGAGATCCTGTTCGAGCTCGACGCCGGGACACCGCACCGCGAGCCCCCGCTCTCGACGTTCGTGAGCGACCTCGTGGAGCGCTGGCACCTGTCGGCGCGGGTCTCGATCGAGGGAGAGGTGGAACGGATCCCCGACGTGACCCTGGAGACCGCGAACGCGATCGTCGCCGAGGCTCTGGCCAACGCGGCGAAGCACTCGGGAGCTCCGGAGGTATCGGTTCGCATCATCGCCGGGCTCGAAGAGCTCCGGATCGAGGTGGAGGATCGCGGCAACGGCGTCGTCGTCCCCATGGACGACGAGATGCACTTCGGCCTGCGCTTGATGCGCGGCCGAGCAGAACGGATCGGCGGCACCATCGAGATCGATTCGAAGCCCGGAAGCGGCACCCGCGTGGTCGCCGTGCTCCCCGTCGGACGGCGAGGTGATGAAGGATGATGAAGATCCTGATCGTGGACGACCACGCG
>JBOGVC010000090.1:0-4444 GCA_050695275.1 Actinomycetota bacterium
GCGGAGCTCGGCGAGGAACGCCTCCAGGACGCGCTCGAGGAAGCCGAGGAAGAACACCCCTCGTCGCCCCACGACGATCGGTCGAGCGACGACCCCCCGGACGAGGACCCTCCGACGGCGCCGTCCCGGTAGCGTCGCTCCCATGGATGCCCGTGGATTCCTCGAGGAGCTCACCGCGCTGGACCCCGAGACCGCCGCGTGTCTCGTCGGCACGCGGGAGCTGCCGGCTCGTGAGCCGCGGCTCGATCCGTTCCCCGTGGACCTCCCGGCCGTCCTGACCTCCCGGCTGGGGCTCCTCGGAATCGAGGGTCTCTACCCGCACCAGTCCCGCGGCCTGGAGGCGATCCGCGCAGGACGCGACGTGATCCTCTCGACGGGAACCGCGAGCGGCAAGACCCTCGTGTACGACGTGGCGTTCGCGGAAGCCGCCCTCACCGTGCCGAAGGCCACGGCTCTCTACCTGTTCCCGACGAAGGCGCTCGCCCGCGATCAGCTCCGGGCCGTGCGCGCCCTGAAGCTCACGCAGATCCGCGCGTCGGCCTACGACGGCGACACGCCGAAGGCGGAACGACCGCTGGTCCGCAAGAACGCCAACCTGGTCCTCACGAACCCGGACATGCTCCACCTCTCGATCCTCCCGGACCACGCGCGATGGGCGGACTTCTTCTTCCGGCTCTCGCTGATCGTGATCGACGAGGCCCACGTGTGCCGTGGGGTGTTCGGCTCGCACGTCGCGATGGTCCTGCGGCGTCTCCGACGGTTGATCGAGCACTACGGGGGCACCCCCCGCTGGTGCCTGGCGAGCGCCACGGTGGGGAACCCGGGCGAGCTGGCCTCGCGGTTGACCGGTCTCGACGTCGAGGTCGTCGAGGGGTCCGGTGGCCCCGCCGGCGACAAGCTGTTCGCGCTCTGGAACCCGCCGATCGTGGACGAGGAGACCGGGCGCCGGCGGAGCGCCCTGGCGGAGGCGTCGTGGCTGATGGGCAGGCTCGTCGCCGACGACGTCCGCACGATCGGCTTCACGCGCTCGCGGCGAGCGGCGGAGCTGCTCGCGGAGTTCACACGACGCGATGTGGGCGATGCGGCCCGGCGCGCTCGCGTCGTCTCCTATCGGGCCGGCTACCTCGCCGAGGACCGCCGCGCGATCGAGCGCCGCCTGGCCGAGGGCGACCTCCTCGCGGTGGCCGCGACGAACGCGCTCGAGCTCGGGATCGACATCGGGTCGCTCGACGCGGTCGTCCTCACGGGGTACCCGGGGACACGGGCGTCGATGTGGCAGCAGGCGGGCCGGGCCGGGCGCCGGGCCGAGGGGTCCCTCGCGATGCTGGTCGCGCAGGACGATCCGCTGGACCAGTACCTCGTCCATCATCCGGAGGACCTCTTCGACAAGCCGGCCGAGGCCGCGGTGATCGATCCCGAGAACCCGTACGTCCGCGAGCCGCACCTGCGCTGCGCTGCCCGCGAGCTGCCGATCGCCGACGAGGATCACGCGTACTTCGGGGCGGACACCGGCGCCGCGCTCGAGCGGATGGGTGCGCGGGGTGAGCTCACGCGCCGCCGCGACGCCTGGCACGACGCCGGACGCGAGTCCCCGCACCGAGGGGTGGACGTGCGCGCGGGAGCCGGCACCGTCTACACGATCGTGAACGCCGACACCGGCGAGGTGATCGGGACCGCGGACGAGCATCGCGCGTTCGGCACGCTCCACCCGGGCGCCGTGTACCTGCACATGGGCGAGCAGTACGTCGTGAAGGAGCTCCACCTCGACCGAGGAGTGGCCGCCGTGCAGACCGCCGATCCCGACTACTACACGCAAGCGCGCACCATCACCGACATCGAGATCGTGGGTGAGCTCGAACGGAGGACGCTCGGGGACGTGGAGGTCTCGTTCGGGGACGTGTTGGTGACCGACCAGGTCGTTGGCTTCGTCCGCAAGCTGGTCTCGACGAACGAGGTCGTGGACGAGGAGGAGCTCGCGCTTCCGGCGCAACGGCTGGAGACGCGATCGCTCTGGTTCACGATCACCGCGCAGGTGATCGCGAGGGCCGCCATCGCCCCCCGGCAACTGGCGGGCGCGATCCACGCGGCGGAGCACGCGGCGATCGGGTTGATGCCATTGATCGCCACGTGCGATCGCTGGGACCTCGGCGGCGTCTCGACGCCGCTGCATCAGGACACCGGCCTGACGACGATCTTCATCCACGACGCCTACCCGGGAGGCGCCGGCATCAGCGAGCGAGGGTTCCGGCACATCGAGCGGCTCCTCGAGGCGACCCTCGAGACGATCCGTCAGTGCCCGTGCTCGCTCGGATGCCCCTCGTGCGTCCAGAGCCCGAAGTGCGGCAACGGCAACGAACCGCTCGACAAACCGGCCGCCGCCGCGCTCCTGGCGGCGATCCTCGGCGTCACGTGGGGCTGAGCCGCCGGCGGAGGCTGCGATACTCCGAACCGTGAGCGAGGGCCCCTACATCTCGGTGATCGGTGCGGGTCAGGCGTCGGATGACGAGATGGCGGCAGGCGAGGAGATCGGCCGGCGCCTCGCCGAGGCCGGCGCCGTCCTCGTGTGCGGTGGGCTCGGCGGCGTGATGGACGCCGCCGCGCGAGGCTGCGAGGCGGCGGGCGGCACCTCGGTGGGGATCCTTCCCGGAGAGGACCGCACCCACGCCTCGGCACACCTCACGGTGCGGATCGCCACGGGCCTCGGCGAGGCGCGCAACGCGATCGTCGCCCGAGCCGCCGACGCGGTGATCGCGGTGGGGGGCGAGTTCGGGACGCTGTCCGAGATCGCGCTCGCCCTCAAGATGGGCAAACCGGTGGTGGGGCTCGGTACGTGGTCGCTCGACCTCGAGGGGCTGCCCGGCGATCCCCTCCAGCGAGCGAGCGACCCGGCGGACGCGGTCGCCCGGGCGTTGGAGGCTGCGGAGCGGCTGGCGGGCAGCACATGGTGAGTGTTGGTGGCCGCCGTCGCCTCATCCAGATGCGCTATTGACGTGAGGCCGGGGCCGGTGCAGGCTCC
Organism: Actinomycetota bacterium; assembly: GCA_050695275.1. Classification (GTDB taxonomy): domain Bacteria; phylum Actinomycetota; class UBA4738; order UBA4738; family HRBIN12; genus JAJNBA01. The sequence goes on from JBOGVC010000090.1 coordinate 3,017, forward strand.
CCGAACACCTTCCGCACGTCCCCTGGAGAGGGAGCACGATCGTCGATGGCCGGGTACATCGCCATGCTGCTCGCGACAGTGTGGACCGCGTTCGTGGTGGAGACGATCATCGAGAGCACCCGCGCGTTCGGCGGAACGATCCTGTTCCTCGGACGGACGCTGATCGCGCCCGGGATCCGCCCGGGGATCCTCATCCTCTGTGGACTGGCGGCATCCGCCGGACTCGCATGGACGATCGCGGTCGCGTTCGCGCGCGGGCGAAAGATGGAGCGGCGGATGGCCGCGGAGCTCGACACGCGCTATCAGGAGATGACGACCCAGGCGGCGGGCGACGCCGCTCGCGCCGGGCTCCTCACATGGCGGATCGGCGAGCTCCAGACGTCGATGAACGAACTGATGGCGAAGCGCGATCGGGTGCAGTCCGAGATGGAGCTCGCGCAGAGGCGGACGTCGGAGTTGCGGGCGCTGTCGGACGACTACAAGCGGTCGCTCACGGAGCTGCAGGACCGACTCATCACGTTGCCGGACATCGAGGACGAGCTCGCTCGGCGACGCGCGGAGCGAAAGTCGGCTGACCCGGCAAGCTAGTCCGCGGTTGCGTGTCGGTAGCTCGATCTCGCGTTCGGCTCCTCTCGCTTCCTCCCCCGTGTGCCCACCGGAGGGAGATCCGCGATGTCAGAGGGCCGGACCGATCCTGAGGGCCGGACCGATCCTGAGGGTCGGACCGATCCTGAGGGCCGGACCGATCCTAAGGGCCGGACCGATCCTGAGATGGAGGACGTCCCGAGGGGTGCCGCGGGCTTGCCCATATCGGACTCGTCATGGGCCGCTCAGGAGGACCGGGCCATATCGATGCCGTCATGGGCTCGCGAGGCGAAACCCGCGCAGCGGCTGCCATCGCAGTTCCGGTATGGACCGCCCGCCGTCGTCGCCGCATCACGTCGTCCGCAGCGATCGACCCCTCCCTGGTACGCGCCTCCCGGCATGGGGCACTCGATCGGACTCGGCTACGTCGTCCTGACCCTGCGCGAGCTCGCCGGGCTCTCGCAGAACAGGCTCGCGCGCAGGTCACGGACCTCCCAACCGGCGATCGCCCGCTTGGAGTCCGGGCGACAGGTTCCCAGCGTGAACACCCTCATCAAGCTCGCGTCCGCATGCGGGTTGCACCTCGTCGTGGGGCTCGCGGACCCCGACCTCGACGTCGCCGACCTTTGCATGCACGACCTCACGCTCCTCGGCGTCCTTCGACCCGCGCCGGACGGCCTCGTCGACTTCTTCCCGATCAGGGAGCCACCGCCGTGGGCCGGCGAAGGATGACCCGGATCGCGGCGGCGCGCTCGGTGGGCGAGAGCCCGATCGCCAGCAACGACCCCCCATAGACGGCGCCGCCCACCGCCGCCGAGACCAGCAGGTCGAGGAACCATCGGT
>JBOGVC010000091.1:0-8025 GCA_050695275.1 Actinomycetota bacterium
TCGGGGCCTTCGGACTGGGTGATGAAGCCGAACCCCTTCTCGGGGCTGAACCACTTCACGGTGCCTGTTGCCACTGGCGTTCCCTCCTTCCGCGGCCGGTGCGGACCTGATCGCGAAGCGGTGTCCGTCGGCCTACCCGACCTCGGCCGGGGAGGGAACTGCCAGAACAACGGTGCCACAAGAACCGGTGCTGCATGAACCCTCGATACGGAGCGTACCCGATGGGGCCGACACCTGCCAGGGCTCCGCCGAGGGCGGGGCAGATCCGTTGTTCCCCGGTCCATCCGGCCGCCTCAAGGGGCCGTGGATCCCCCCACCAGTCGGAGGTACTCCGCGCGGCGAGCGAACGTTTCCCTCATCTGCTCGGCGATCCGTCCGACCACCTCGTCCCGATAGGCCTCGTCGAGCTGGGTTGCCGCGGCGTAATAGAGAGCGGCGAACGAGGCCATCCCCGTCGCGACCCGCAAGAGCTCCTGTGTGATCACGACCACCGTGTCGTCGAAGAACGGGATCCGCACGACCTCGGTGCCGAGCGTCCCCAGCCAGGCCTCGCGGACCCCCGCGCTCACCAGGAGCGACCCGAACACCACGAAGAAGAGCCACACCGCGGACGCCACGAACACGACTTGCAGGAACTGGCTGAGGAACATCACCAGTCCGACGTTCACGCGTTGCGTCCTGCTGAGGTGCTCGCCCTGCAGCTCGGCCTCCAGGCCACGAACGCTGCCGGGGAGTCGCAGCAGCAGGAATCCCGCTGCCAGGAGGACGAACAATCCGGCCGCGGCGATGAACTTCGGCAGCCCGGGCACCGTCCAGATCTGCCACGTCTCGGTCGTGAAGAAGATCACCAGTAGGAAGAACAGGAGAAGCGAGAGCGCGCGCACGAGCACCGTGAGCGACGCGGCGAACAAGCTCACGAATCGGCGCACCGCCCACTGGAGGATCGAGACCGCGCCGAACCCCAACACCAGGTAGACGAGACCGAGGAGCGCCGTGTTGCCGACCAGCGTGACGGTCGCGCTCGTCCGCTGTCTCCCGAAGAGGAACGGGAGCACGGAAGGCACCACCACGAACACGACCATCTCCGGCACTCCCACCAGCCGAGGGACCGAGAGGAACCGCTGCCCACGCGCCAGGTTGAGGATCCCGATCACGCCCAGCGAGATCGCGATCCCACCGGCCAGGAACCCCACGTTGGGCCAGAAGTCGAATTCGAGGTTCAACGCGTTCAAGACCTCGAGCACGAAGACGATCGTGAGGAGTGGCAACGCCTTCGCGAAGGCGTGCGGTGCCGAATACCCACGGACGAACGTCGGAAGCCCGGCCCGCCGGAAGGACCGCTCGAGTTCGCTGATCCTGTCGTCGGCCATCGCCGCTATCGAACCACAGGCCCCACCGGTTCGAGCGAGGAGGTCAGGCCGTGGTCATCTCGGGGTGCTGCGGATCCGGCTGACCTGCCGCCGGGATGGGGATCGTGACGGTGAACGTGGTGCCCTTCCCCGTCACGCTGTCCACCGCCACGTCGCCGCCCGAGCGCCGGGTGAGCTCTCGGACGAGGTGCAGCCCCAGCCCGACACCACCGTGTGCCCGGGTCGATGATCCGTCGATCTGTGTGAAGCGCTCGAAGATCCGAGGGAGGTCGCCCGGAGGGATCCCCTCGCCCTCGTCGCGGACCCGGATCACCAGTGCCTTCCCCTCGACGTCCGCCGTGACCTCGATGGGGGCGCCGGGCGTGGAGTACTTCAGGGCGTTGTCCACGAGGTTGGCGACGATCTCGTGCAGTGTCACGGGATCGAGCATCATCCTCGGGAGATCCGGCTCGGTCCTGACACGGATGCGACCCACGGACCCCGGGAATCCCAGGCGGACGTCGCCCAGGACGTCGGCGATCGAGGTGGACTCCTCCCGCGTCTCGTGGCTGCCGTGCTCGAGCTGCGCTTCCCTGAGGAGGTTGCCGACGAGGCGTTGCAGATGCCCCGTCTGCCGAACGATCGCGTCGATCGCATCTCTCGTGCTCGGGTCGTCGGCGGACCCTCCGTCCTTGAGGAGCTCGGCGTAGCCACGGATCGTGGTCAGCGGGGTGCGGAGCTCGTGGGAGGCTGCCGCCGCGAAGTCGCTCTTCAGTCGGTCGAGCTCGCGCAGCTCCGCCACCGTCTCCTGCTCCCGCGCCAGCAGGACCCCGAGCTGATCCGCCTGCTCCGACAGCTGTGCGTTCTGACGCCGGAGGGTCCGGGTGGTGCCGACCATCACAGGCAGGAGCAGCACGTAGAGGGCAAGGAGCCCGATCCCGAGAGAGATCTTCAGCGTGTCGTTCAGGTGGTCGATCTCGGCCTGGATCGCGGAGTAGTCCTGGTAGACCTCGATCACCGCGGCTACCTCGTCGGACTCGGTATCGCCCGACAGATGCACGGGCACGTACGTCTCGAAGAGCTGATCGGCGAGCGCACGCTCGCTCACGTTCTCCGCTTCGCTCAGGTCCGAGATCTCGCTCGCGATCTCGCCTTCGAACGCCTCGTGCAGATCCTCCTCCATCTCCGGACGGAGACCCACCTGCGCTTGGTCGTTCGAGAAGACCACCATGCCGTCGACGTTCCAGATCTTGACGCGCTCAACGCCCGCGTCTTCCATCGCGAACTCGTGGATCGCACGATCGAGGACCTGATAGCGCGCCCCATCGATCGGGCCCTGGAGGTCCTCGGGGATGAGGAGGGGAGCGATCACGCTCTCGGCGATCAGCTCCGCCCGTACCGTGGCCGCCTCCTCGGAGCGGGTTCGCAGATCCCCCGCCCTCAGGGCACCGATCCCCACCCCGATCAGACAGAACACGATCAGGCTGGTGACGGCGAATCGCCACACGATGGAGGTGGCACGGAGTCGCTCGAAGAGCATGTCCTCGATATCGGCGTGCTCCGGAACCGGGTAAAGCCGGACCCCGCGTGCTCTCGGTTGCGAGGCGCTACCCTGCCTGTGATGTCCTTCTCTCGGGCGATGGTCCTCTTCGCGCACCCCGACGACGCCGAGTTCTTCTGCGGCGGGACGGTCGCGCGCTGGAGCCGGGAAGGCTGCGACGTGCAGTACGTCTGTGCCACCGACGGGTCCGCGGGGTCCAACGAGCCGGGGACCACGCGCGAGGCGATGCGCGAGATCCGAGAGCGGGAGATGCGGGCCGCGGCCGACATCCTGGGCGTCGCCTCGGTCACGTTCCTCGGTGAGGTGGACGGCTTCCTCGCGGTGTCTCCGGAGACGAGGAGGAAAGTGACCCGGGAGGTCCGGCGGCTCCGCCCCGACGTGCTCGTGGCGCCCGATCCGTCGCGCTTGTGGAGCGGGAGCAGCTACATCAACCACGCGGACCACAAGGTCGCGGGCGAGCTCGCCCTCTGCGCCGTGATGCCGGACGCACCCACCCGCGTGATGTTCCAGGAGCTGGAGGACGAAGGCCTGGAACCGTTCGAGGTCCCGAACCTCTATCTGTCGTCGGAGGAGGCGGATACGTTCGTGGACATCACCGACACGCTCGCGGTCAAGCTCAAGGCGCTGTCCGCACACGCTTCGCAGCTGGGACCGGATGTCGAGGAACGGGTCACCGCCCGCGCGCGGGAGCTCGGGGAGCGAGCAGGCTGCGAGTTCGCGGAGGGCTTCCGTGCGTTCCGACTGACCGACGACGAGGACGACTGATGGACGACGAACGCGACGAGCCGTACGAGCTCACCGCGGAGGAGCGGCGGGACATCCAGTCCGACCTCGACGATCTGTCGTCGATGCGCGCGGTCTTCGCCAGCCAGAGCGTGAAGGGCGTCGTGATCGCGTGTCAGGAATGCGGCGCGAATCACTTCTACGAATGGGAACTCCTCCGGGACAACCTCGAGCACATGCTGCAGTCGGGTGAGCCCCGCATGCACGAGCCTGCCTTCGACATCGTGGAGGAGGAGTACATCCAGTGGGACTACGGCAAGGGCTACGTCGACGCGCTCACGGACACGGGGCTCGAGCCGGATCGCCGGATCGAGCTCACGCGATGCCCATGGTGCCAGGTCCCCTTCGCCGAGGACCACGCGTTCTGTCCCCGCTGCGGGCGCTCGATGGGCGCCGTCCGCCTCTACCAGGAGCTGATCGGCAAAGGGATGGAGGAGCGAGACGTCCGGGCGATGCTCGTCAGGGCGGGGTTCGAGCCGTTCTGACGCGCCGCGCTATCGCTTCCGACGGATCTTGTCGAACGCGGGCGGTTCGAGCACACACTCGTCGGGCGTCTTGTCGGGGCGGAGACCGCGGAACGACGGCGCCCGCATCTTGCCCGACGACTTGGTGATCTCGAGGTACTCGACCTCGCACACGAGCTCCGGCTCCACGAACCTGGCCCCCTTGACCCTGCGCAGGGTCGGGTCGTCGATCGGGGGGTCCTCGCGCACGAGCGGCGCGAGCTGTTCCATCAGCCGGTCCAGCATCTGGTGGTTGAAGCCAGTGCCCACCTGACCGACCCACCGCATCGTGCCATCGTCGATCGCGCCCACCAGGAGCGCCCCGAAGCTCCCCGCCCGTCCCCCTTGACCGAGCGTCCATCCCAAGATCACGCAGTCCTGGGTCGAGATGAGCTTGATCTTCTTCCAGTCGGGCGAGCGCTTGCCCGGTAGGTACTTGGATCCCGTCCGCTTCGCGACCACCCCTTCGAGGCCGAGCGCGCGCGCCCCGTCCACGAACGCAGTGCCGTCGCCGTCCTCGTAGCTCATGAGCTGGAGGCGGTGGTCCTCCTCGACGATCAGCTCGAGCAATTCCCGCCGCTCCTCCAGCACCAGCCCCGTGACGTCGTGCCCGTCCAGCCAGAGGAGATCGAAGACGACGAACGAGACGGGGATCAGCTTCGCGACCCGCTTGATCTCCCGCTCGTTCTGCAGGTTCATCCGCTGCTGGAGGCGTTCGAAGGACGTCCGGCCTCCGTCCTCCAACGCCACGATCTCCCCGTCCAGGACCGCGTTCACCTGGTCGACGAGTTCGTGGATCATGTGGATGTCGGGGTATTGGAACGTGACGTCGCGACCCCTGCGGGTGCGGAAGACCGTGCCGCCCGTCTCCATCTCGGCGAGGGCGCGGATGCCGTCGAGCTTCGGCTCGAAGCGCCATCGTGGATCGTCGAACGGCTCGCCGCCGCCCTCGGCGAGCATCGGCTGGAACCGAGCCGGCGTCGCGATCCGTGGAGCGTCCTGGGCCGAGGCCAGGAACGCGAGCCAGTCGGTCCTCGTCTTGACGAAGTGGAACTCCAACCCCGGATAGCGGCGGCCGTGGAGACGGAAGCTCACCTTCGAATCGGTCCACTCGATCGGCTCGTACCACCCGTCGTCGAAGATCCGCACCTCGCCGGCGCCGTAGTGCCCCTCGGGGATCGTCCCTTCGAACGAGCCGTATTCGAGCGGATGCACCTCGGTCTCGACGGCGAGTCGCTTGTCGCCCTTGCTGGTCGGCAGGCCTCGGGGGACCGCCCAGGAGGGGAGGCCGCCGTCGCGTTCGAGCCGGACGTCGTAGTGGAGCCGGGTCGCACGATGCTTGTGGATCACGAAGGAGTTGCCGGTCCCGGCCACCTCGCCGGGTGCGGGCTCGGTGGTGCCGGTCTCGCCGAAGTCGCGCCGCCGCACGTACTCGTACAGGTTCGGATCCTTCGATTCCTCCACGATCTCCTCGGAGGTCTTCCGCGCCACGGAAGGAGCCGCGGTCTTCGGGAGGGCCGAGGAGAACCCGGGACCATCCTCTTCGGCTCGCACATCGAGCGCGTCGAACGCGCTGGAGAGGTCCATCGCCTCCGTGCGCACGCCCGCGAAGAGGTCGCCGCGCTCTGCGAACCGGTCCCAGACGTTGTCGATCCGGAAATCCTGGGGCTCGAAACCGCCCTCGGACACCTCGTCCCACGTGAGCGGCGTCGAGACGGGCGCGCGGGGCTCCGGGCGCAACGAATACGCGGCGGCGATGTTGGCGCCCTGTCGGTTCATGTTGTGGTCGATGAAGATCTTCCCGGTGCGGTCCGCGATCCTCCACGCCATCGTCACGCGGTCGGGGTCGGCCTTCGTGATCATCCGGCCGCAGGCGCCGACGAACGCCCGGACCTGCCCGTAGGTGTAGGTCCCTCGCTGCACCGGAAGGTAGATCTGGAGTCCCGTGGCCCCCGACGTCTTCGGGTAGGCGGTCAGCCCCAGCTGATCGAGGACGACCTTGATGTGGCGAGCGACGGCTAGGACGTCTTCGTAGGTATACGGCTCGAACGGGTCGAGATCGAAGAACAGGTAGTCGGGATGCGCGACGTCCTCGCAGCGGGAGTGCAGCGGATGCATCTCGATGCAGCCCAGGTTCGCGACGTAGAGCAGCGTCGCGATGTCGTCGACCATCAGGTAGTCGATCCGGCCATGCTTCGAGTCGTCCGAGTGGACCTGGCAGCGATGCACCCAGTCCGGCGTATGGGAGGGAGCCGTCTTCTCGTAGAAGTGCGGCCCCTCCGCGCCGTCGGGCATCCGCTTCATCGTGAGCGGCCGCCCGTGGAGGTGCGGTCCGATCAGATCCGCGACGTTCCAGTAGTAGGCCAGGAGGTCGCCCTTCGTGTAGCCCTCCGCAGGCCAGAAGACCTTGTTGAGGTTCGAGAGGCGGAGATCACGTCCGTCCACCTCGACCCACCACGCGTCGCCGTCTTTCCGCGCCTCGAGCGCCTTCGGAAGCTCGAGCGTGAACGCGGGACCGGATGAGGTGGTCCGTCGGCGGGTCGGCATCGCTCGATGCTACGCCTGAGGACGGATCCCCCAGCGGTCGAGCGGGCCGGGCCCGGCTGTCCTCAGCGGCCGCGGTGTCCCCGAGCGCGACTAGGATGAAAGCGATCCCGGGTCCACCTGGATCACGCGACCCGTGCTTGCGACATCCGACGACGACGGGAGGACGACATGCCCCGAGCGATGTGGAAGGGAGCGATCTCCTTCGGCCTGGTGACGATCCCCGTGAGCGTCTACCCGGCCACCGAAGAGAAGACCCTCCGCTTCAACCAGCTCCACGACGACGACGGCGGGCGGATCCGGATGAAGCGCGTGTGCTCCGTCGACGGTGAGGAGGTCGGCTACGACCACATCGTCAAGGGGTACGAGTACGAGAAGGATCGGTACGTGATCCTGACGGACGACGATTTCGAGGCGATCCCCGTCGAATCCTCCCGCGCCATCGACATCCAGCAGTTCGTCGATCTCGAAGAGATCGATCCGATGATGTACAAGAAGTCCTATTACCTGGTGCCCGAGGAGACCGGCGCGAAGGCGTACGCGCTGCTCCGCGAGGCGCTCAACCGCTCGGGCAAGGTGGGCGTGGCCAAGGTCAGCTTCCGCGACAAGGAGCACCTGGCAGCCCTGCGCTTCCGCGACGACGCCTTCGTCCTCGAGACCATGTACTGGCCCGACGAGATCCGCGAGGCGGACTTCGGCGGGGTCGACGTCTCGATGAAGGTCCGCCCGAACGAGCTGGATATGGCCCAGACGCTGATCGACAACCTCTCGGCCGACTGGGATCCCGGCGAGTTCAAGGACGACTATCGAGAGGCCATGCTCCGCATCGTGGAGGCGAAGATCAACGGCGAGGAGATCGAGGTCGTCGAGGCCGAGCCCACCGCCAAGGTCGTCGACCTGATGGAGGCGTTGAAGGCCTCGGTCGCCGCGGCCAAGAAGGAGGCCAAGGCGGAGCCCGCTGCCAAGAAGAAGGCCACGGCCCGGAAGAAGACGGCGGCCAAGAAGCCGGCGGCGAAGAAACCTGCCGCGAAGAAGCCGGCGGCCCGCAAGAAGGCCGTCGGGGAGTGATCCTCCCGCCGGCCGGATTCACGGCCCGGCCGGCGGCCCGAGACGACATCGATCGCATGGCCGGTCTCGTGCAGGCGGTCGATCGCGTCGACGACGGCCTCGTCGAGCCGGTTCGTGGGCACATCGAGGACGAGTGGGCGAATCCTCTCTTCCGTGCCGAAGAGGACACGATGCTCGCGTTCGCGAACGACGGTTCGCTGGCCGCGTGCGCCACGTG